>JAISQV010000252.1 GCA_031273985.1 Spirochaetaceae bacterium
AGCCTCCTCCGCCCCGCCGTCCTTCCGGCCCTCCGAAGCGGCGCAGGCAGCGCAGCACTCATCGTCCTGCCCGTCTTGCTCATCGCAGCAGCCGCAGCCGTCGTCATGCTCACCATGCCCGGCGTGTTCGTCATGCTTGTCATGCTCACCGTGCCGGGCGTGCTCACCGTGCCCGTCGCAGCACGCATCCCCGGCGCGCCCGTCATGCTCGTCATGCTCACCGTGCCGGGCGTGCTCACCGTGCCCGGCGCAGCACGCATCCCCGGCGCGGCCGTCATGTTCATCGTGCCCGTCATGTTCGCGGCAGCAGGTATCCCCTTCCGCCGCAAGCCCTTCGCCGGCCCTATCCAAAACAAGGCCGGAAGCATCCTTCACGCTCATCACCGTTCCTCCAGGTGCGCATGGGCAAATTCGATTATCGATTTGATATGTTCATCATCCAGGGAGTAGTAAATGATCCGCCCGTCCCGCCGCCCCTTGACCAGCCGCACCCGCTTGAGGGCCGAAAGATGATGACTCACCGAAGAAACCGCCGCGCCGACGCTGACGGAGAGGTCAAAAACACAGAGCTCCCCCGCCCCGAGGGCGTAGAGTATCTTGAGCCGCGTCGGGTCCGTGAGAACCTTGAAAAATTCCCCCAGGTCTTCCAGCGATTTCCGGGGGGGAAGCCTCCCGGCGGCCAAATCCACCATATCCCGGTGAAACACCAGCACCGGGGCCCGCTTTTCCATACACGCTCCTTCGTGCGCCGCACTACACTTGAATATATGTACATTTGAACAAACATTCAAGTAATAAAAACAATAAAGCCCCCGGAACCCCGTGTCAAGAGGCTAAACTTGACCCGCAAATACGAATAAAGATTGATAACCACGAAGATACACGAACACGAAGAGCACTTTTCCGCTATGGAACTTTTCCGCTATGGAACTGAGGAAAAGTAGAGGAAAAGTAGAGGGAGAAGGTTAGAGTGCAACCCTCCGTACCCCGTCTTTCAGCGGTTTTCCTGTTTTTCGTAATCATCTTTCTTCCTTCGTGTCCTTTGTGCGCCTTTGTGGTTAAATTCTTCCTAATTTAAAGATAAGTGAGCCTGTCCCAAAACTAATTGACTGTGCGCTAAAAGCGCACGGTTTTGGGCCAGGCTCACTATGATTTGATTTGTGGGTCAAGTTTAGGTCAAGGGGAAGGGAGGAGGGAGGAAGGAGAAGATAGGGGCGCATCCCCGGCGCTCCGCACCGGGGACCGGGCTATCGCTTCAATCTTTTGCCTGCGGCAAAAGGATTTCCGCTCTATCCCTTGCGCGGCTGCTGCCCCGCGTTGAGCGCCCCCGCAAAGCCGCAAGAACCGGCTTGCCTGGGGGTGGCTTTATAGGTAAGTTGGGAGGACTTCCCCGCGCAAAAATCGGGTTCTTCGAAGCGCTGCGGGGGGTTTGGGGGGTCTTGAACCCCCCAACGGGGCGTTGCGGGGGGCCGCGGCGCACTCCTCCGCCTAAAGGCGGAGGGTACTTTATGGTACATGGGGAATTTATGTGCGCCGGAGCAGGTCAAATTTTCCCGTAGACAGCCTGCGGCTGCCCATCGTGCTCCCCCGCAGAGGGGGTAGCGCAAGACGCCGGAGGCGGCTGGAGCGTAGGGGGAGACTTCCCCCTCCCCCGCTCCCCTCTCGCGAACCCCGGCATTCGGTTTCTTAGAGGTACTTCTCCGCTATCTGTTTGAAGTCCCCCTGTATCTCCACCAGGGCGTCGGTCATGACCGGATCGAACTGGCTCCCCCGCCCGTCGGCTATGATCTTGACCGCCTCGGCGTAGGGCATGGCCGCCTTGTAGACCCGGGCGCAGACCAGGGCGTCGTAGACATCGGCCAGGGAGGCCAGGCGCGCGGCCAGGGGTATGTCCGTGCCGCCAAGCTGCCGGGGGTAGCCCGTTCCGTCCCAGCGCTCGTGGTGGCCGTAACAAATATCCTCGCAGTGCTTGAGGTAAAGCGAGGAATTCACATCCCCCAGCTCGCCGATAATTTCCTTTCCCCGTATCGTGTGGGTCTTCATGACCTCGTACTCCTCCGGGTCCAGCCTTCCCGGTTTGAGGAGGATACGGTCGGGAATCGCTATTTTCCCCACATCGTGAAGCGCCATGGACTTGACGATAATATCCGGTTCCAGGCGGCGGAGCTCGCCGGCGTAGATCGATCCCGTATCGATGAGATGGTTGAGCAGGGCTCCCACGTAGAGCTGGGTCCGCTTGACGTGTTCCCCGCTTTCCAGGTCCCGGTGTTCAATGACATTGGCGAGGCCCTGCAGGGCATTGTCCAGGGTCTTCGTCGCCTCGGCGGTCTTTTCGGCCACCATCTCTTCCAGGCTGTCGCTGTAGTTTTTAAGGGCGATCTGATTCCGCACCCGGAGTTTGACTATCTCCGGCAGGAAGGGCTTGTTGATAAAATCCACGGCCCCCGCGGCGAGAAGCTCGCTCTCGGAATCATTCTCCGCGGTAATGAAAATCACCGGGATACGCTTGAAGGCGTCATCGGTCTTCATGATGTCAAACATCTCACGGCCCGTCATTTCGGGCATCATCACGTCCAGGAGTATGAGCTTGGGCAGAATTTTTACCCGGCGGAGCAATTCCAGGGCTTCCAGCCCGTTGAAGGCCGTAAGAATATGGTAATCATCCTGAAGTATCTCCTCCAGGATCATTACATTCATGTCAATATCGTCGACCACCAGGACCGTAGGACGGCTGCGTGTCGCTTCAGGCATTTTTGGCCAGGACCTGGTCCACCGCCGCAAGGGTTTCGGCAAAACACACATTGAGGGATTCCACTGTCGCGGGATCCACCGATTTGGCCTTGATTTGAGTTTCTATCTCCAGGGCCTGCTTCTGCAGTTCCAGCAGGGAGAGGTTTCCCGCCAGCCCCTTGATCGTATGGGCCGCCCCCTGGGCCTTTTCCAGGTCCCCGGCCTTGAGATGGGTGTTAAGATCGTCCAGGTTGTTCTCATTTCTGAATTTAGCAAGAAGCTTCACATAGAGTTTTAGATTGTTCATCACCCGCTTGACGCCATCCGCCTCATCTACATATACTTTTTCATCCGCCATTTCCAACCTCCACCGGACCGTCTGCGCCTTAATTCTAGCGCATATGAAAATTTTTGGGAAGACGGCGCATTGCCTCACGCCGGTTAAAGCCTTATACTGAGAATAGCCTGTATATCGGATTGCCCATCCGGGGAGTATACCATGCGTTACATACATACCACGATACAGGTCAGGGACCTCAAAAAATCCCTGGCCTTTTATCAGGATCTTTTGGGTCTGGCCGTAGTCCGGGGAACCACCGAAGGCCGGGGGCCGGTCTTTTTGGGGGAGGCGGACAAGCCGGTGATAGAGCTCATAGCGGGTGGCACCGGCGGGGAGGCGGCCTTTGGGGGCGTCTCCGTGGGCTTTGAGGTGGATTCTCTGGAAGAGGCCACGCGGAAACTCGAAGCCGCCGGTTGTCCCCGCATTCGCGGTCCCATCTCCCCGAACCCGCAACTGGCCTTCTCGTTCTTCCGGGACCCCGACGGCATGGAGATTCAACTGCTCGAATACCTGCGGCCCTGAGCCCCTGCAAGCCCGGCCCGCTCCGGGTTAGCCGGTGCGGACACCGCCAGGGTCTTTCTATTTATAAGGATGCTCACGGTAAGCTTCGTACTCCTGGGTCATCCAGCGGCGCCGGTTCTCCACCTCCTGATCCCCCACAGGTCCGTAGATGCTGCCCCAGAACATGAAGCCGCCCCCCGCGGCGTGGCGGTCTATGCAGTCCCGTACCGCCTGCCGGATCAGTTCTTCACTGGCCCCGGGCCAGCCCGCGGGGCCCTGAGAATCCCAGCAGCCTATGAGTACCATCTTGTTACCGTACTTCTTTTTAATACCGTCGAGGTCATTGGATACCTGGGCGGGATTCCAGGAATTGACGCCGTAATCCCGCCAGTCGTCAATAAAGTCCTCACAGCGGCCGCAGTTGTGCATCATCACCGGCAGGCCCCGGTCCTGGGCCAGCTTACCCAGGCGGGCGTGGTAGGGTTTTATCACTTCCCTAAACACCTTGAGGGACATGAAGGGATTGTTCGCCGTGGCGGTATCATCGGTGATGCCCAGAATGTCGGGCTTAAAGTAGTTGAGGCCCTGGCGCGTGATCTCATCATAAAAATCCGCCAGGTAGCTGTAAAGTTCGTGCACCTCATCGGGTTCCTCAATGAGGGCCATGAGACCTTCGGTGAAGCCCATGAAGTTACAGAGCATCTGAAAGTAACCGATATGGGTACCCAGCATGGTGGCAACATCGCCGCGGCTTATTCCCTGTGTCTTGAGGCGGCCGTCCAGCTCCTCAAGGCTTTTTTTGGCCAGCCCTTCCCAGTCTATGTTTTCCAGCGAGGGAAGCTTGATCACATCCCGCCAGTGACGTATGTCATCAAGAATGAAGACATCCGGCGTGGGCAGGAACATACCGCCGGTTTCCGGCGTGGGTGTGTAGGGGACTCCGAACATATCAACGAGGCCGCCCTTGCCGTCGGGCTTGAAACCCCATAAATTGTAACCCACATTAACGCAGGGAATGGGATATGTCGCATAGGGATCCGGCATCCCCATCCCGAATCTTGACACCCACGCGGGGGTCTCCCCCCTGATTATCCGCATAAAATTCTCGCCTTCGGTCATAGCCTGTCGTCCTCCTCAATGTATCGCCGCTCCGCATGGGCCTAAGCCAAGGCCCATGGTTCCCAAGCACCTTCAAAAGCCGCGATGTACCGGGCGAAGCGCTTTCTGCGGCGTCAAAGAATCGTAACCCCTATAGGGGGGGAGAGCAAGCTTTTATTTCACCCCTGGAGAGAGAAAAGATGAGCGAAGCAAACTCCTGGGGCGATCAGAATAATTTGAAGGAAAAGACCCCGGCAAAGCGGTAGAAGTTCAGGGAGAGGGGCTTATCCTCCAGGAGGTCCCGGTATTGGTAGTACCGGTCTTCCCGCTTGTCTATGCGGTAGCGCCAGTCGCTGAAATTCCGGTCCAGGGAGAGCTGCACGATGGCGGCAAGACTGAAACGGCGGCTAATTTGGAAGTTGGCAAGCCCCGTAAAGGTCCAGTAGGGAAGATCGTCCCCAAAAGCCCCCGTCTCAACGTAGAGCTTCCGGTAGAGCTCCGCCTGGAGCGCCAGGGTTCTCAACACCGGGGAATCCGGCATTTCGTAGGCCAGGGTATAGTTGGCCCGGTACTTGAAGCCGTTCCGGTTTTCCCCGGAATCGTTCTCAAAAACCCAGGAAACCCCCTCCGCCGCGCCCGTGTGGGCATAGTAGCCTATCTCCTGGTAGACGCGGAGCTGGACGTGGTTCCAGGCGCCGGGAAACAGGGCCGCCAGATCGAACTGCAGCGCCGCCCCGCCGTAGGCCTTCCACACGGCGGCGTCAAAGGCCCCTCCCTCGATCCGGCCGGACCCGTCCGCCTGGGGCAGGTTGAGCCCCACGCCGGTGCCCAGGGGCATGGTCCAGCCCCCGGAGATGAAGCCCCCGCCCAGAATCTGGGCAAAGGCCGCGGGGCTGAGAACCAACTCCCCCGCGCCCTTGAGACTGACCGGGGTTGCGCTGGCGGAAAAGGAGACTCTAAGATTGTTCCCCCGCGTCAGGAAGCCCTCTCCCCGGAGCATGGGGATCGTGAAGCTCTGGGCCGCGGTAAACATGGCTTCCGGAAGGGACGAAACGGTAAGGCTGAGATTCGTGGAACCCTCCACCTGGGCGCTGAGCCCCGGAGCAAGAACCAACACAAGGACCGGCAGTATCCGGCATCGTTTCATGGCAAGCCTCCTAAACCTTTTATGCGCGCAGCACGGCAAACTCCGGGCTTGATTTTATCCAAAACCACTCAAATTATTCATAATTTGAGTGGTTTTTTCCTTGCTTACCAATGTCAACAAGTTAAGAAATTTTGTCCACAGATTTTCGCAGATTTTTACGGATTAAGAAGGTTTTGGAACGAAAATCCGTGTAATCCGTATACTCCGTGTAAATCCGCGGACTGTC
>JAISQV010000330.1 GCA_031273985.1 Spirochaetaceae bacterium
ATTTTGAATGGGGGTATTTCATGGCTCAAGCGGTTAGCGAGCGGAAAGAAGGGGTAGGGGAAGCGGAATTCCCCGCAGAACTCCTGTCTTTTATCAACGAGTGGAAGGATAAGCAGGGCAGCCTGATTATGATGCTCCACAAAACCCAGGAAACTTTTGGGTTCATTTCCCGGCAATCGGCGGAAGAGCTTGCCCGGATGACGGGTATACCTCTGGCGCGCATTTACGGAGTTATCACTTTTTATCACTTCTTCAAGACCACCAAGCCGGGAAAACATAAGGTTTCCATTTGTCTTGGCACCGCCTGCTACCTCAAGGGGGGCGGGGATCTGATGGAAGAAGCCCAGAAACTCCTCGGCGTTCAGGCCGGCGGGGTTACCGAAGACGGGATCTTTTCCATAGACCCGGTGCGCTGCGTGGGCTGCTGCGGCCTGGCGCCGGTTATCACCGTGAGCGGCGACACCTTCGGTAAGGTAACCAAGGCGCAGTTGGCGGAAATTTTCGAGAAGTACCGCGGCGTGTAATGGGCCATTACACCCTGTGCGATCTGGTGGCTGACATTACCCAGAACAGCGCGGAAGCCGGGGCGGAATTGGTGGAGCTGGAAATCCGGGAAACGCATGATGAATTCCGGTTTACCCTGAAGGACAACGGCAAGGGCATGACGCCGGAAGAGCTGGCCCGGGCCCGGGATCCCTTCGTAACCGATGGTGTGAAGCACCCCCGCCGCAAGGTGGGTTTGGGTATACCGTTCCTGATTCAAACGGCGGAACAATCCGGGGGCGGCTGCAGCATCGAATCCCAAAAAGGAAAGGGAACGGTGGTCAGCGCCTGGTTTGACATGAACAATGTGGATACGCCCCCGGTGGGGGATATACCGTCCATGGCGAGGAGCATTCTGCTTTTTGCGGGCCCCGGGGAGATCGTACTGCGCCGGTCCTTAAAGACCGGGGCCGGGGATAGGGACTACGAGGTCCGCAAGACGGAGCTTGTGGAGGCCCTGGGGGATCTGGAAGATGCCGAATCCCTGTCGCTCATGGGGCGGTATCTCAGATCCGCGGAGACAGAAGACGGTTAATTTTTGTAAGGAGAGGTACGTTATGGCCAAGATGAGTTTGGATCAACTGAGAAATCTGAGGGACACCCGAAAGAACGATCTGCGGAAACGCGACGCCGAGGGGAAAGAGATTCAGGTAATTGTGGGAATGGGTACCTGCGGCATCGCCGCCGGCGCCAAGGCCACGGTGGACGCTTTCATTGACGCTCTGGATGCGGCGAAGCTCGTAGACAGTGTCATGGTTAGGCAGACGGGCTGTATGGGCTTGTGTAGTTCGGAACCCACGGTAGAAGTGGTGGTTCCCGGTATGCCCACGGTTCTGTACGGGACGGTTGACGCTTCTGTCGCCCAGGAGATAGTCAAGAAACACATCATCGGCAGGGAACTTCTGGATAATCATATCCTGGACAAGCCCTCGACGGATATTCTGGCCTAGGGGGGGATCATGGCGTATAATCACTATATTCTTACCTGCGGCGGTACCGCCTGCGAGTCCAACAAGGGAGATGACATCTACCGGGCCCTCATTGCCGAAGCCGAGCGGCAGGGCGTGAAGGGCCAGGTGCAGATCGTCAAAACCGGCTGTTTTGGTTTCTGCGAAAAAGGCCCCATAGTCAAGGTCCTGCCGGAGGAATCCTTCTACGTGGAAGTCAAGCCCGAAGACGCGGCGGAGATCATCGCCGAGCAGATCGTCAAGGGCCGCGAAGTCCCCCGGCTGCTCTACCGTTCCCCCTCGGGAGATACGGAGAAGAAGGCCGCCACAGCGGTAGAGAACATCGAATTCTACCAGAAACAGTTCCGGGTGGTTCTGCGGAACTGCGGCGTCATCAACCCTGAAAACATCGAAGAATACATAGCCCGGGACGGCTACATGGGCCTGGAAAAGGCGCTTTTCCAGATGAGCCCCGAGGATGTGATCAACGAGCTCAAGATCTCCGGCCTCCGGGGCCGGGGCGGCGCGGGTTTCCCCACCCATATCAAGTGGGAATCCAGCCGTACCGCGCCGGGCGACGTGAAGTACGTGGTCTGCAATGCCGACGAAGGCGACCCCGGCGCCTATATGGACCGGTCCACCATTGAGGGCGACCCCCATTCCATCATTGAGGCCATGACGATCTGCGGCAAGACCATAGGCTCCAACCAGGGTTACATCTATATCCGCGCCGAGTATCCTCTGGCGGTGCACCGCCTCGAGATTGCCCTGGCCCAGGCCAAGGACTACGGCCTCCTGGGAAAGAACATCCTGGATTCGGGCTTCGATTTTGACATAGAGATACGCCTCGGCGCGGGGGCCTTTGTCTGCGGTGAAGAGACGGCGCTGCTCAGGTCCCTGGAGGGCCAGCGGGGTATGCCCACGCCCAAGCCCCCCTTCCCGGCTTTTGCCGGCCTCTGGGGCAAGCCCACGGTGATCAACAATGTGGAAACCCTCGCCAATATTCCCGTGATCATAACCAAGGGCGGCGAATTCCTCGCCAGGCTGGGCACGGAAAAATCCAAGGGAACCAAGGTCTTTGCCCTGACGGGGAAGGTCCAGAATTCCGGCCTGGTGGAAGTGCCCATGGGGACCACCCTGCGGGAGATCATCTTTGACATAGGCGGCGGCATCAAAAACGGCAGGAAGTTCAAGGGCGTCCAGAGCGGCGGCCCCTCCGGCGGCATCCTCGCCGACAAGGTGCTGGACACCCCCATAGACTACGAAAGCCTCACGGCCAACGGCTCCATGATGGGTTCCGGCGGCATGATCGTCATGGACGAGGACGACTGCGTGGTGGACGTGGCCCGCTTCTACATGGATTTCTGCGTGGATGAATCCTGCGGCAAGTGTTCGCCCTGCCGTATCGGCACCACCCAGATCCTCTCGATCCTGGAAAAGATAGCCCGGGGGAACGGCGAGGAAAGCGATCTGGAGAAACTTGAGGCGATAAGTAAGGCCATGTCCAAGGCCAGTCTCTGCGCCTTGGGTCAGACGGCCCCCAACCCCGTGCTCTCGACGATCAAGAATTTCCGGGAGGAATACCTGGAGCACATCCGGGATCACAAGTGCCGCTCCGGCAAGTGCAAGAACCTGGTGCGCTACGAAATAGACCAGGAAAAGTGCGTGGGCTGCGGCCAGTGCGCCCGGAAGTGTCCGGCGGAATGTATCACCGGCGAGAAGAAGAAACCCCACGCCATAGACCAGCTCAAGTGTCTCAAGTGCGGTGAATGTTTCAAGAACTGTAAGTTCGACGCCGTGAAAAGAGCCTGAGGCTCATGGAGGAGTGCGACATGATTAACTGTAAGATAAACGGCGTTCCCGTTCAGGTTGAGGAGGGGACTACCATCATAGCCGCGGCGCGGAAGGTCAACATCAAGATTCCCACGCTGTGTTACAACGACGATCTGCCCCCCTGGGCCTCCTGCGGAATATGTATAGTCCGCACCGCAGGCCCCGGTTCCCCGCGTATGGCGCGGGCCTGTACCACCCAGGTGGCGGAGAATATGGATATTGTTACCCATGATGCGGAGCTCATTTCCGTGCGCCGCACCGTGCTGGAGCTCATCCTCTCCAACCATCCGGCGGACTGCCTCCAGTGCCCCCGGAACGGCCAGTGCGAGCTTCAGGAACTGGCGGCGGACTTCGGTATCCGGGAATCGCCCTTCAGGAAGCTGCTCAACGGCCTGCCCATAGACGATTCCAACCCTTCCATCGTGCTGAACCCGGAGAAATGCATACGCTGCGGGCGCTGCGTGAAGGTCTGCCAGGAAATGCAGAATGTCTGGGCCCTGGAATTCCTGGGCCGGGGCATCAAGGGCCGCATTGCCAGCGCGGCGGACACCCCCCTGGGGGAGAGCCCCTGCATCAAGTGCGGCCAGTGCGCCGCCCACTGCCCCGTGGGCGCCATCTACGAGCGCGACGACACGGGCAAGGTCTGGCGGGCCCTGCAAAACCCGGAGATTCACGGCGTGGTGCAGATTGCCCCGGCGGTCCGGGTGGCCCTGGCGGAGGAATTCGGTTTTGAACCGGGTACCATCACCACGAAGAAGATCTACGCCGCCCTGCGCAGACTGGGCTTTAAGACGGTCTTTGACACCAACTTTTCGGCGGACCTCACGATCATGGAGGAGGGCACGGAGCTGGTTAAACGGCTTACCGAGGGCTCCGGAGACATACCCCTGATCACGAGCTGCTGCCCGGCCTGGGTCGACTATATGGAGAAGTACTACGCTGACTTTATCCCCAACTTTTCCACGGCCAAGAGCCCCCAGCAGATGATGGGCGCCATGATCAAGGCCTACTGGGCGCAGAAGGCCGGGCTTGACCCCGCCAAGGTTTACTCGGTTTCCGTCATGCCCTGCACCGCGAAGAAGTGGGAAACCCAGCGCGGCAAGGACATGGAGAGCGCCGGTTTCGGGCGGGACGTGGACATCTCCATCACCACCAGGGAACTTGCCCGGATGATCAAACAGGCGGGTATAGAGATCATGTCCCTTCCCGATGAAGAGGCGGACAACCCCCTGGGGCCCTACACCGGGGCCGGGACCATCTTCGGCGCCACCGGCGGGGTCATGGAAGCCGCCGTGCGGAGCGCCTACTTCCTTGTTACCAAGAAGGAGCTGGGGGACGTGAACTTTACCCCCGTCCGGGGGCTCGAGGGCGTCAAGGAAGCGGAAGTTGATTTTGGCAACGGGACCAAGATTCGCGTGGCCGTGGCCCACCAGATGGGAAACATCGCCGCGGTGCTGGACCGGATCCGCGCTGCCAAGGCCCTGGGGCAGAAGACGCCCTATGAGTTTGTGGAAGTGATGGCCTGCCGGGGGGGCTGCGTCTCCGGCGGGGGCCAGCCCTACGGGGCCACCGACGAGGTGCGCGCCGCCCGCGCCAAGGGGCTCTACACGGACGACGCCCAGAGCCAGTACCGCTGCTCCCACCAGAATCCCTTCATCCAGCAGGTCTACGCGGAGTTCCTGGGCGAGCCCAACGGCCACAAGGCCCACGAGCTGCTCCACACCCACTACACGGAACGGCCCACCTACATGAGGTAGCCGCCCCCGCCCCGAAACAGAGTTTCGGGGCGGCCCTTTGCCTGGCTTAGCGACAAATTTGAAAGGCCCCTGCCGTTTGGCAGGGGCCTCTTTGTGGGGTTATTCGAGGGGGCTAATCCCCCGCTGTTCTGCGGGCGGGGTTCGTCATTCCCCTTCCCGGATGATCTCTATTTTTACGCCGTCGGTCGGATCCGGCTCTTCCTTGGGCGGAATCGTCACCTTGAGGATACCGTTCCTGAAGACCGCCTTGACCTCTTCCTGGGCGTACTTGTCCAGGGGCACGAAGTACTTCTGCTTTTCTATGTCCTTCATCTTGAGGCGGCGCTTGAAGTAGCGGAAATTCTCCTCCTGAATCTGCTCCTCGCCTTCCTCCCCGGGAATCTTCGCGGAAAAGACCATGTAATCCCCCTGAAAGGACAGGCTGATGTCCTTTTCATCGAAGCCCGCCAGGGCGAATTCAAAGACCATGGTCCTGTCGCTCTTCATGTACACGTTCATCGGCGGATAAGAATAGTTCGGGTAGTAATCGACATTTTCATCGAAGGGGTTCTTCCCGCCGAAAGCCCTCCCGGAAAAGGGCCCCTCCCGGCGCATCCCCGGACCAAATTCGCCGAAATTCCGGTGTATCTCGTCCCTGAAATCCTGAGCCGCCTCAAACACCTCGTCGAGTATCGTACCCAGATCAACGTAACCTCTGCTGCCTTTCATGCCAGCCTCCTCGGGCCCTGGGCCCATGTTTTGCGCCGGCCCCGGGGGCCCGGCATTGGGGAAACCCTCATCGAGCGGTTTCCGTGCCCCGATGACGCACTCCGGCCCCTGGTGAGCCGCGCCGTCATCAAGTTTCCTGCATTCAATATACCATCTTCCGGGCTTCCGTGCAATGAAGCGCGCGCTTCGCGCAGTGAGGAGTTAGGAATGAGGAGTTAGAAGAGGGGAGGGCTCCCCCGCGCAAGCGGGTTCTTGAGCCCCCTACGCTCCAGCCTCCTCGGGCCTGCGGCCCTGCGGGGTCTTCCGCTA
>JAISQV010000039.1 GCA_031273985.1 Spirochaetaceae bacterium
AGGAGGCCGGGGCCGAGGAGCTTGCCAGGGCGAAGGCCGAGGCTGAGGGGGTCAAGATAGGGGACCTTTTGATGCCCCTCCGGGTGGCTATTACCGGCAAGCGGGTGAGCCCGCCCCTCTTCGGCTCCCTGCGCATCCTGGGCTCCGCCCGCTCCCTGGACCGGGTGGACCGCGCGCTCCGTCTTTTGGGTGGCGGGGTGTAGGCGTAAAAGGCAAAACCAAGAATTTAATTACCGCGAAATCACAAAAAACCGAAGAATTTTAACCACAAAGGAACACAAAGGCGCACTTTCCCGCTATGGACTAAAGGGAAAGTAAAGGTTTTTGTTAGAACGCTTTTTTCTTCCCTTCGTGTTCCTCCTGTGATCTATGCGTTTATCCTGGACAGGCGTTGGCTTATCCCGCTGAACACAGTTTCCAGGTCTTCGAAGGTCAGTTCCGCGTTACGGTCCAGGGGCGTTTCCATGTTGTTGACGATGACGATATGGCCCCCGGCCTGGAGTGTGATCTGCGGGACCGCCGCGGCGGGGTAGACCGTGAGGCTGGTACCCAGGACCAGAAGGAGGTCCGCCCGGGCGGCCAGGGTCTCCGCGTCCCGGAGGGCCCGGACAGGCAGGGCTTCGCCGAAGAAGGTGATCGCCGGTTTCAGTACGCCTCCGCAGCGGCCGCAGCGGGGGAGTTCGCCCCGGCTGACGAGTTCCGCCGCCTCGTCGAAGGTCATGAGATCCGGGCTTCCCAGGCCGGCTTCCGGTTTGGAGGCCGCCAGCTCTTCCACCCGTGAGAGGTCCGAACAGCGCCGGCAGTAGTGCACCGACGGGGAGCCGTGAATCTCTATGACCCGGCGGCTCCCGCCCTTCTGGTGGAGCAGGTCTATGTTTTGGGTGATGACTCCCGCCAGGAGGCCCCTCTCTTCAAGTTTTCCCAGGGTGAGGTGCACTATCGAGGCTTCCTTGTCCCGGAGATTGTAGATGAAGTCCCTGGATTGTTCGTAGTAAAAGGACGGGTCCCGGTTGAAGTACGCTATGTCAAATAGCTTTTCCGCGTCCATTTCCTTGTAAAGGCCGTTTTTCCCCCGGAAGTCCCGAATTCCCGAGAGGGTGCTGACCCCCGCCCCGGTAAGGGCCGCGCAAGTCTTTGCGCTCCGGATCAATTCCCAGAGCCGGTCCAGGGGCTCCCCGCGTTCCGCGCCCGGTTCTTCATGTTCCGGCATATTTTTCAAAGAGCTCCAGTATGTTGGGTTTGTTGAACAGGGCCGCGTAGCGCCGGGCGCTGGCCCCCAGCGCGTCCGGCGCATCGGCGTCGGCCCCCGCCCGGAGGAGAAGCTCCACCAGGTTCTCGTCGGCGAGGCCCACGGAGATGATCAGCGCCGATTGGCCGTCCTTGCTTTTCAGGTTGAGGTCCGCCCCCGCATCGAGGAGCAAGGCGGCTATGTCCCGGTGTTTTCCGAGGGCGCAGTCTATCAGGGCGGGGCCGCCCCGGTCCTGGGCCACCGCGTTCACCTCCGCCCCGGCCTCGATGAGGACCGCCGCGGTTTCCAGGTCCCCCGCACGGGAGGCAAGGCTGAGGAGGGGCACCCCGGCCCGGTCCCGGATGTTGGGGGAAAGCCCCCCCTGGAGGAAGCGTTTGACCGCCCCGGCCTTTCCCTCCCGGGCGCACTGGGCGAAGGCTTCTTCCCCGTAGGGGATTCCCATGCCGAGCAGCGCCTCCCGGGCCTCCTCGAAATCCGCCCGCTGTTTCCAGCCCGGAAGTTCCGCTTCCAGAAAGGCAGCGAATTCCGCCTCCGTTGCGATGGGTTTTGCGTGGGAAAAGAGGGCGCCGGGATAGATCTGCGGCGGCCCATAGACGATGAGGGGCAGCGCCCCCGGACGGCAGAATCCCGCCAGGTAGGAGACCCAGGGGCTGGAGAAACCCTCCGGGGGGAGGATCACAATGTAACGCATACTGCCGGAGAGGCTGTCTTCCAGGGCGCCGCTGCCCGCCCAGCCCTTCCCCACAGCTATCGCGGAAACAGGAATCTTGTGTTTTTTGACAAGTTTTACCAGCGCCCTGGCGGTCTTCGCTTCTTCTTCACGGTGAAGAACTGCAATTTCCATGGTTACGCCACGATTCGGCGTTAGCGCCGTGCCCGCTCTACCGCCGCCCTGAAATCATTCCAAATGCGCATATGGGCGTCTTCCGCTTCCTGATCGATGTTGAAGAGGAATTCAAAATTCCGGTAATTCGGCATGATGAGGTACTGCCGGAGTTCGGGTGTTATGTACTGTTCCGATGCCTTGAAGGTACAGTAGTAGCCCAGGTATTCGAAGCACGCCGCGCCCCGTTTGGGGTCCAGGATAAAGTTGAGGAAGCGGTGCGCCGCCGCCGGATTGGAAGCGCCGGAAGCGATAAAGGCCGGCATGATGCCGAAGCCTATGCCCTCCCGGGGGTACACCACCCTAAGGTTGGGGTTGGCTACACGCGCCTTGTTTACCGAGTCGGTATACATGATTCCCGCGTAGATATTGCCATTGAGAATTTCCTCCCCCAGGGCCCCCGTGTCGTCTATGATGCGGACATTCGGCGCCAGGGAGAGGAGGCGCTGCCCGGCGGCGTTGATCTCTCCCACATCTTCCACATTGAAGCTCTTTCCCATGGTTTGAAGGGCAAAGCCGTTGACGATGCGGTAGTTGCCTATGATCCCCACCCGGTTTCGCAAGGCCGGATTCCAGAGGTCCGAATATCCCCGTATGATAAGGTTCACCTTGGCCGGATCGTAGAGTATCGTCAGAATCCCTGAGCCGTAGGGTACCGTGTACTCATTATTGGGATCGTAGAAGTGATACTGGAAGGTGGGATTGATATTGCTCCAGTTTGGGATGCTGCCGAGGTTGAGCTTTTGGGCCAGGCCAAGCTGGATGGCGAATTCCACGATATAATCATCGCCGATAACCAGATCGCAGCCGGCTCCATTGGCCTCTTCCAGGGCCTCAAGTATCTCTTCGTTGTACACGGCGGAGCGGAATACCACATTGATGCCCGTTTCCCGGGTGAATTCGCTGATGATCTCCGGGGGAAACATCTCCTCAAAGGTCAAAATGACCAATTCATTGTTGTTCTGGGCTTGCAGGGGAAAAGCAAAGAGGCCGCCGAGGACCAAAACCACCCATAAAGCAATTTTTTTCATAGTATCTCCTTGGTTTACTTTTATGGTACGCTGAACCGCACCTTTTAGGTTAATTCACCGATTCCAGGGTTATTTCCGCCGGGCTGATGCCGCTTCTATCGAAGCGCAGCCCCAGTTGTTCGGCGGCAGACCGGGAAACCGACACGATTCGGGTCTGGGAAGCCCTGAGCCGGGTGCCGACCGTAACGGCGAGCTGCCTGCCGTTGCTGCGGTTGGTTATGCGGAGTTTGGTTCCCATGGCCAGGGACGGATGTCCGACGTGGAGGTTGTTGGGGGCGTCGTTCCAAAGTTCCGTATACCCGGTCTGAAAGAATTTGCGCATACCCGATGCGGTGGCCCTGAGGGAGCGGGGCCTGTTTTCTCTGGGTATCTCTTCAATCTTTACGGGGGTAAAGCCGACTTCGTTCATTCCCAGGGCGCGGGCGCCGTCCATGGAAATGTCTATGATCCATCGGGAATCCCTGGGGATGCGCCCGCCGATTTGCACTGTTGTCTGCACATTGTTAAGGAGGTTGGTCACCTTGAGCTGGGTTCCGAAAGGGTATGTGGCATGGGAAGCATAAAGACCGGAGCTGTTTTCATCGCCGTACCAGCTCCCCAGGCCCTCTGTCGCCGCGGCCGTCTGCGCAAAGCCCGGCAGCAACATTACAAGCCCCAGCAAACCAATCAAAAAGAATCTTTTCATTCCGATCACCTCACGAATATCTCGGTTTCTTTCTCAAATCTTATCATAACTGCTCAAGATGAGAAAAGACAGTACCGCGTGGCGCCATCACCGGAAAAACGGCTTCTCTTCGGAGAATATCGCCGATAATCAGGAATTCGGGCGCGGAAGAGGGTAAAGAGCAGCGGGAAGATAAAAGGGGCGCATCCCCGGCCCGTTCCGGGCCGGGGACCGGGCTATCGCTCCAATCTTTTATGCCCGTACCGGGCATAAAAGGATTTCCGCTCTATCCCTTGCGCGGCTGAAAACCGCAAGCGGTTTTCAGCACGGGGGGCAGCGCCCGCTGAGCGTTTACTTACCCAAGAAGAATAACCGCTTTTCCATTAGTATTGAAGGAAAAGTAGACCTCACTTTTCCGCTATGGAACTAAGGAAAAGTAGACCTCACTTTTCCGCTACGGGTTAAGGAAAAGCAGAGCTTTTACCCGAAATCCCCGCTTTTGTCTGTGCTGTCCGCGGTTAATATTCTCTTCGCCCTACTCACAGTTTGTTAGCAGGCAAAATGCCGGGGCCTGCCATCCGGGGCGGCTCATTCGCCCCCGATGCGGATCAGCACCTTGATGTGGGCTTCCCCATGGGCGAGAAGTTCCTCGAAGCCGTTGCGGACCAGGGTGTCCAGCGTTACTTCCCCGGTGATGAGGCGCTCGGCGTCAACCGCGCCGCCGGCGAGGAGCCCCAGGGCCGGGGCGATCTCATCAACGTGGGCCTGGGAGGTGAAGAGCCGGCGCTCCCCCTCCTGGAAGTCGTTCATCCTGAAGACCGGGGGCTTTTCGTAGACCCCCATGACCATGAGGGCCCCGGAGGGTTTGAGTATGTCCAGGCAGGAATCCAGGGAGGACTGGAGGCCCACGCACTCGTAGGCTATGTCTGCCGCCCCGCCGAAACGGGCCCGCACCGCCTCCCGCAGATTCTCCGCCCCGGCGTCCACGTAGACGCCGCCGCAGGATTCAACCAGTTCCCGCCGGGCATTGCCCATTCCCGCCACCAGGATGCGGCCCGCCCCGGCCTCACGGGAGGCGAAGAAGCAGGCCAGGCCAATGACACCGGGCCCGACCACGGCTACATCCCTGCCGGAAATATCCCCCAGGAGCCGGGCCGCGTGGAGGCCGCAGGCCAGGGGCTCCGCCAGCACCGCGTGCCTGAGGCTCAGGCCGGGGGGCACGGGGAAGAGCCGGGCCGCCTCAATGCTCACATACTCGGCAAAGGCCCCGTCCCGGCTCACGCCCACAAAGCCCAGTTTTTCGCAAATATTGTAGCGTCCCCGGCGGCAGGCTTCGCAGGCACCGCAGGAGAGGGTCCCGTTGGCCGTAACCCGGTCGCCCCTGCGCCAATGCTCTACCCCCGGCCCGGTTTCGGCAATGATTCCGGCAAATTCGTGGCCCAGGATCAGCGGGGCGGTGCGGCCCGTCAGCCGGTGGGGTTTCGTAACGGGGATAAAGTTGGGCCCCGTGTATTCGTGGCGGTCGGTCCCGCATATCCCCGCCCAGGCAACCCGGATCAGCACATGGCCGGGGGGAAGCTCCGGCAGGGGCGCGTCGACTATCCGTATATCCTTGCGGCCGTACCACATCGCGGCTTTCATGATTCTCCTCCCCCCAGGTAGGAGCGGATCAGGGCCTCGTCAACCAGAAGCTCCGCCCCGGTCCCGCTCCGTTCCATGGTTCCCGTGGACATGATATAGGCCCTGCTGCACAGGGTCAGGGCCTTCCGGGCGTTTTGTTCCACCAGCAGGATCGTGGCGCCCGCCCGGTTTATTTCTTTCAGAATTTCAAAAATCTGATCCACCATGATGGGGGCCAGCCCCAGGGAGGGCTCGTCCAGCATCATGAGGCTGGGCCGGGCCATGATCCCCCGGCTGATGGCAAGCATCTGCTGTTCCCCCCCGGAAAGGTGGCCGCCGTACTGCCCCGCCCGCTCTTTCAGCCGGGGAAAGAGGGCGTACACCCTTTCCAGATCCTCCCGGATCCCCCGCCGGTCCCTCCGGCAGTAAGCGCCGGTCATGAGATTCTCCCGCACCGTCAGGTGGGTAAAGATACGGCGGCCCTCCGGGACCTGCACGAGGCCGCTCCGCACCACCTGGTGGGGGCGCCGGGGGAGTTCCTTCCCCATGAAGCTGATCCTCCCCGCGCTGGCGTTCTCCACCCGGGATATGCAGTTGAGCAGCGTTGATTTTCCCGCCCCGTTGGCCCCCAGCACCGCCACGATCTCCCCGGCCTCGACCCGGAGAGAGACCCCCCTGAGGGCCTTGATCCCCCCGTACTCCGCATGGAGGTCCCGCACCTCAAGCATGGCCGCCCTCCGGCGCGCTTCCCAGGTAGGCTGCTATGACCCTGGGGTCCCGCTTCAGCTCGCCAACCTTCCCCCCGGCTATGATACGCCCGAAGTTCAGCACCGTAACCTCATCGCAGAGTTCCGTTACCACGTCCATGTGGTGCTCTATCATCAGGATGCTCAAATCAAAGCGCTCCCGTATCGCCCGGATAAAGCGCACCAGTTCCAGGGATTCCGCGGCGTTCATTCCCGCAGCCGGTTCGTCCAGGAGGAGCAGCCTGGGGGCCAGCGCCAGGGCGCGGGCTATTTCAAGCCGCCGCTGGTGGCCGTAGGGAAGGCCGCCGGCCTTATCGTCCTGTTTGTCCCCCAGTCCCACGGCCTCCAGCAGGGAAACCGCCCGCTCCCGCAGCTCCCGCTCGGCCCGCCTGAAGGCGGGAAGCCGGAGCGCCGCGTCGAGGAGGCTGTACTTCTGTGCGGAACTTCCCGCGATGACGATGTTCTTGAGGACCCCCAGGTTCCCAAAGAGCCGGATATTCTGAAAGGTCCGCCCTATGCCCCCCGCCGCTATAACATGGGGCCCCAGGCCCGTGATGTCCCTGCCCAGGAAGCTTACACTCCCTCGGCTGGGGGCGTAGATGCCCGTAATGACATTGAAGACCGTGGTCTTCCCCGCGCCGTTGGGGCCTATGAGGCCGTGAATGGAACCGGCTTCCAGGCGGAGGCTGAAATCGGCGATGGCCCTGACCCCGCCGAAGCTTTTTTCAAGGCCCGCTATCTCCAGCGCCGCGCTGCCCTTCACGGAGCCTTCCTCCGCGCAAAGAGGCCGGAGAGGCGGCGGCGGAGTCCCCGGAGCGAAAATTCCCGGTAGCCCAGAAGCCCGTTGGGCTGCAGGATGATGATCGCCACCACGGCTACCCCGTAGAAAAACATCCTGTAGTTGGAGAAGCTCCTGAATATTTCCGGGAGGAGGGTTACGAGGAGGGAGCCCAGCACGGAGCCGGAGAGACTCCCCATGCCCCCTATGACCACAGTGATGGTAAGCTCCGCCGATTTTGCCAGGTTGAACATGGCGGGGACGATGAAACAGATGTGGTGTGCCCAGAGCGCCCCGGCCCAGCCCGCGAACATGGCGGAAACCACAAAGGCAAGCTTCTTGTAGGCCGTAACATTGATGCCCACGGACTCGGCGGCCAGCTCCTCCTCCCGGATCGCCTCGAGGCAGCGCCCGAAGCGGGAATAGGCGAACCGGGCCGCCAGGACCAGGGCCAGCGCCAGGCTGACGAGGGCGGTGAGCAGGCTCGTGCGGTGGGGAATGCCCACCAGCCCCTGAGCGCCGCCGGTAAGGGGCCGGAGGTACTCGAAAAGAACCCGCACACATTCCCCCGCCCCCAGAGTCGTAATGAGGAAATAGTCCCCCTTGAGGCGCAGAGTCAGGGAGCCGAGGAGGAAACTCGCCAGGCCCGCCGCTGCTATCCCCGCCAGCAGCGCCGGGATAAAGGGAGCGCCCAGGCGGGCGGTGAGCAGGGCGGAGGTATAGGCCCCTATGGACATGAAGGCCGCGTTGCCAAAGGAAAAGAGCCGGGTAAAGCCCGTCAGTATGGAGACCCCCAGCACGGCTATCAGGTTGATGCAGGCTACGATCACTATGCCCTGGATAAAATCGGAGAGGAACATTCCCGGCCCTAAGCCTTTTCTTCCACCGTAACCCCCATGAGCCCCGAAGGTTTGAACACCAGAATAACGATGAGCAGGGAGAAGGTTATGAGGTCCCGGAGGCCGGAATTGAGGTAACCGGCCACCAGCGCCTCGATGATCCCTATGACCAGGGCGCCGGCAATGGCCCCCCGGACGGAGCCCAGCCCCCCGAATACCGAGGCGATGAAAGCCTTAAGCCCCACATTCCCCATGGTGGGGTAGACATTGTACTTGAGGCCCAGAAAAAACCCGGCTATGCCCGCGAGAAAGCCGGAAAGCAGGAAGACCATGAGGAGGATGCGGTTCACGGGGATACCCAAAAGCCCCGCGGTCCTGCTGTTGGAGGCCACGGCCCGTACCCCCAGGCCGAATTTGGTCTTAAGAATCGCCCATTCCAGGGCTATGAGCGCCAGCGCCGAGACCAGCAGGGAGACGAGGCTTTCCCCGTCTATGCGGGCGCCCCAGAGGGAAACCGGCGCTATGGAAAGCGTAAAGGGGTAACGCTGATATTTGGCGTCGAAGACCAGCATGGCGCCGTTCTGAAATACCGTGGAAAGCCCCATGGCGGCTATCATCAGGAATACCGTAGGCCCCCGGTGCTCCCGTATGGGCCGGTAGAAGAAACGCTCGTTGCAGACGCTGACCAGCCCGGCGGAAGCCACGGCCAGGATCAGGGCCGGGAGCAGGGGCAGGCGCAGGCTCACCGCGCCGGCCCAGGCCACATAGGCCCCCAGCATGGCCACCTCCCCGTGGGCCCAGTTGGAAAACCCCAGCAGGCTGTAGATCAGGGCGTAACCTGAGGCGATAAGCGCATAGATACTGCCTATGGAAACCCCGTTAATCAACTGCTGGAAAAGCATAGCGCCTGCTTATACTGCCCGCTAGTTGAATATTTCCAGGAACACCTCGTCGGGCCCCTGAATCTCGAATATGGCCAGCTCCCGCGAGGGGTTGTGCGTGGCCGGATCCACGGACATGGCCCCCAGGAGGCCGCTGAAATAGGTGGTCGCCTCAAGCCTGTCCCGTATCGCCACAGGGTCCGCGGAACCCGCCTCGTTGATGGCCTGAACTATCCAGAGCAGGGCGTCATTGGTAAAGAGGCACTCCGCCTCCAGCGCCATGTTGAAACGGGCCTGGTACTCCTCCCCGTAGGCCCTGGCTTCGGGGGTATTGAAGCCGATGCGGGAACCGAAACGCTGCCCCTCCAGGGCGCCCTCCGCCAGGGTGGGGAGTTCCATGGAATCCCAGCCGTCGTAGCCGTAGATTCTAAAGGTAAGCCCCAGCTTCCGGGCCTGCTTGGCGATATTGCCTATGGTGTTGGGATTTGTCCAGGGGAGGAACAGCACGTCCGGCCTGGCGCGCCCTATCCGGGTCAATTGGGGTTCGAACTGGGTATCCGCGCCGCCCGCCGCTTCCTGGGCCACCACCTCGCCGCCCCCGGCCGTCACCGCGTCCACCGTGTAGCCCGCCACATTAACCGAGTAGGCTTCGCTCTGATTCACGAGGAAGGCCGCCCGCTTCAGGCCCAGGCTCAGGACGTACTCACCCATCTTTGTGCCCAGAAAAGAATCGATGAAGCACATCCTGAAGGAATAGGGATGCAGGTTACCGTTCTCGTCCACCGTTACCAGCTCGTTGGAGGCCGCGGTACCGATGATGGGCACCTGCTTCCGGTCGGCCACGGCGGCCATGGGAATATTACAGCTCGAAAAATTCGTGCCCACCACGGCAACCACATGGTACTCGTCGATGAGCCGGTTCAGGGCGTTCACCGAATCCTGGGGTTCCCCCTTGCCGTCGAGCCCCACAATCTCAATCTGCTTACCCAGTACGCCCCCGGACGCATTGATCTTGTCCGCCGTCAGGTAGAGCCCGTTGAGCCCCGTCTGCCCCCAGAGGGAAGTCTCCCCCGAAAGGGCCCCCACATAACCTATCCTGATAACATCCCCGCCGCTTCTGGCGCAGCCCGCCAGGGCCAGGGCCAGCAAAACCGGCGCAACAGCCGCATAACGCTTCATAAACCGCTCCTTCCTCCCGCATATTTCCCGGAACCGCCCCC
>JAISQV010000077.1 GCA_031273985.1 Spirochaetaceae bacterium
GCATGGAAGAAATGAAGCATACGCTGGAACGGCTCGATGTAAAGATAGCGATGTACGAGCAGGGCTGGTTCAAGGGGAAGGAAGCCGCCATGGAGCATCACGAGTACGCGGCGGAGCGCAGGCATTAAGGATATGCGCGGGGTACTGCCGGCGGCGTGCCGGCCCGGCGGGAGGGGCGCTACCATGTCCGTACCGTTTTGGGAACGAGTATCTCTACCGTCTCGCCGGGGTGTTCGATTACGTATATACCTTTTTCGAGGGCGAAGTTCCGGGCCTCCTCCTCAATAAGCGCGCCGGACACGCTGCTTACATATTTTCTTTCGTCTTTGTGCACATCGGCGTAGCGCCTGAGCGTCTCCATCCGTTTGATGTGCTCTTTTACATCCATCAGCGTTAACAGGGATTTTACCTCCACCACCATGGCGTATTCCCCGTTTTCCAGGAAGATGTCGATTTCCGCCAGGATACGGTTGCCCGGATCTTTTATTTTATTATTCCGGGAAATACGGGTAAAGACATAGCCGAGAGCCTTGAATTGGTCGAGGAGATTGGAGGCGGTCAGGTGTTCGATAAGGTCGCCGAGGCGGCTGCCCAGGCGCCCGATCTGCCGGTCGGTTTCTTTCATTTTCCGGTCCGTTTCCTGCATTTTCCGGGTTGTTTCCTGTTGGGCCTCCCTAATCTCCAACTGGGTTTGCTGGATGAGCCGGTCGGTCTCTTGAATTCTCCGGTCGGTTTCCTGGAACTTCCGGTCGGTCTCCTGAAACATGGCCCAGACATCTTCAAAACTCAAGCCCCGCTGCGGCTCGCGCACTGTTTCTGCCATACGCTTCTCCTATCGTCCCCAATGTACTACACTAACGTTTCGCTGTCAATAATCGACGGATCCTGTACGTTTTAATCCGGTGAGGCGCAGGAGAATCTTCCTGCCGGCAAGTCCGCCCAAATTCGTAACATAATGAAATATAGTAGAGGTTTTCCCAAAACTTTAGTTTTGGGAAAATTACCTGTGCCCCGGCATGGGTGATAACTCGGCGGTGAAAGTCCGCTGCCGCCCCCTTGACCCGGACGGGGCGATTCCGCCATGCTTGCCTAAAGGCCAGACGGAGACGAGTACGCGTCAGCACCGGAGCAAGAGAGGCCGCGCCAGAGGCTGGAAGCGCGGTTCTTGAGGAGGCGCCGAAAACCACTCCGGGGGGTGTATCCCCGGCCGCCCGCCGGAACGGGAAACCCAGTATGGCGGGACGCAGCGGGGCCGGTTGTTCCGGGGCCGCAGCCGGCGTTACGGCGATGAGGGCGTCCCCCGTCATGGGGCGGCGAAGCGGGGTGGTACCGCGGGCTTCCTGAGGGGCCCGTCCCCGGCATCAGCGGAACGGTTCGCTTGGGGCCGTTCATTACGAGGTACCGAAATGTCAGAAACCAGGTCCGAATCATCCGCGTCCGGGGCGAAGCTTGAAGCTATCCGCCATTCGGTGAGTCATGTCATGGCCCAGGCGGTAACCCGGCTTTTTCCGGGAACCAAAGTCGCCATAGGGCCGTCCATAGAGAACGGATTCTACTACGATTTTGAGCTTCCCCGGCCCGTCAGCGCGGAAGACCTTCCCCGTATCGAGGCGGAGATGAAGGCGATCATCGAATCCCGGCAGGATTTTGTGAGGACTGCCGTGAGCCGGGAGGAGGCCCTGAGCCGTTTTGCCGGGGAGCCCTTCAAGCTGGAGCTGATAGGGGAGCTTCCGGCGGACGCGGAGATTACGATCTACGAGAACCGGGACGCCGAAGGAAAGACCCTCTGGGCTGACCTCTGCAAGGGGCCCCATGTGGGGAATACCAGGGAGATCAACTCCGCCGCCTTCAAGCTGCAGAGCATTGCCGGAGCCTACTGGCGGGGGGACGAAAACCGGCCCATGCTGACCCGTATCTACGGCACCGCCTGGGAGACGCCCAAGGACCTCAAGGCCCACCTGGCCTTTCTGGAGGAGGTGGAGAAGCGGGACCACCGGCGGCTGGGCAGGGAGATGGACCTCTACTCGATTCATGAGGAGGCCGGGGCGGGGCTGATCTACTGGCACCCCAACGGCGGGCGTATGCGGGTGGCCATCGAGAATTTCTGGCGCGAGGAACACTACCGCAACGGCTACGAGATACTCTACACCCCCCACATAGGGAAGAGCTGGCTTTGGGAAACCTCCGGGCATCTGGGCTTTTACAAGGCGAATATGTACAGCCCCATGGAGATAGACAACCAGGACTATATCATCAAGCCCATGAACTGCCCCTTCCACATCATGATCTACAAGAACAAGGGCCGGAGTTACCGGGACCTGCCCCTGCGCTGGGCGGAACTGGGGACGGTGTACCGCTACGAGCGGAGCGGGGTGCTTCACGGCTTGCTCCGGGTGCGGGGCTTTACCCAGGACGACGCCCACATCTTCTGTACGCCGGAGCAGATAGAGGGCGAAATTCGGGAGGTGCTCCGCTTCAGCCTGCAGCTCTGGAAGGTCTTCGGATTCAGCGAGATCAAGGCCTACCTGGCGACCAGGCCCGCGGAGTCCGTGGGGGAGGAGTCCCGCTGGGAGGAGGCCCTGGAATCCCTCCGTAAGGCCGTCAGCGCCGAGGGGCTCCCTTACGAGATTGACGAGGGGGGCGGCGCCTTCTACGGCCCCAAGATAGACCTCAAGATAAAGGACGCCCTGGGCCGGGAATGGCAGATGACCACGATTCAGTTTGATTTTAACGAGCCGGAGCGCTTTGACATGACCTTTGTGGACTCCGACGGCAAACACAAGCGGCCCTACATGGTTCACCGGGCCCTTCTGGGCTCGCTGGAACGTTTCTTCGGCGTGCTGATCGAGCACTACGGCGGGGCCTTTCCCCCCTGGATAGCCCCGGAACAGGCGGCGGTGATTCCCGTGGCCGAGGAATTCAACGATTACGCGAAGCGGGTGGCCGCAGAACTCAAGGCCCGGGACTTCCGGGTCAGCGCGGAGCTCGATTCCGGCAGGCTCAACGCCAAGATCCGGGATTGCCAAAGCCGGAAGATTCCCTATATGCTCGTGGTGGGCGAGCGGGAGGCCGGGGAGGGCACCGTCTCCATCCGGCGCCGGGACGGGGCGCAGATTCCCGCCATGAAGACGGCGGATTTTGCCGAGTACCTGGAGCGGAAGGTCCGCAGCCGGGACCCGGAACTGTAAGCCCGGCTTGCCCGGCCCGCGAAGCGGGTTTCGACAGGGCGGGTTTCGACAGGACAGGGGCAGATAAACGCATAGACCACAGGAGGAGCGCCAAGCGGCATATATACGAAGGATTTTGCGTTTTTCTACTGCGTTTTACTGTGGTTTAAGGAAAAGCAAAGGCGCAGTTACGGAAGAGAGAATCAAGTATTACACAAAGGCGTACAAGGGTACACCAAGGCGCACGAAGGAAAGCGATAGTTTTTTTCTTCCCTATCTTCGCCTTCGTGGTTAAAATTCTTCGTTATTTTTGTGAATTTTGGATAGATTTCCTGGGAAGAAAATTCCTATGCGTTGATCTTGGGACAAAGGGGTGTGCACTATGGACAGGTTTTTTTCGATTAGCCAGCGGGGCTCGACGGTTCCCCGTGAAATAGTGGCGGGGCTCGTAACCTTCGCCTCCATGGTCTATATTCTGGCCGTGCATCCCGGCATCATGACCGCCGCAGGGATGGACTTTGGGCGGACCTTTACCTCCACGGCCATAGCGGCGGGAATTTCCACCATTGTCATGGCCTTTGTCGGGAGGATCCCCGTGGCGCTGGCCTGCGGGCTCGGCCTCAACGCGTATGTGGCCTACACGGTCTGCGGCGCCATGGGGTTCACCTGGCAGACCGCCATAGCCGCGGTCTTTGTCGAGGGCGTGCTCTTCATCCTCCTTTCCCTGTCGGGGATACGGGAGCGGATGATCGACGCCATTCCGGTGGAACTCAGGAAGGCCGTGGCCTGCGGCATAGGGCTCTTCATCGCGGTCATAGGGCTCCAGAACGGCGGCATTCTTGTCGTGGGGGGCGGCACCCCCGTGGCCATCAACCCCGTAACCTCCGGCGCCCCGCTGGTAACGGTGCTGGGCCTCCTCATCCTGATCATCCTCTACGTGCTGAAGGTCCCCGGCTCCGTGTTTCTGGCCATCATTGCCGCCACGCTGATCGGCATACCCCTGGGCGTTACCCAGGCGGCCAACTTCAGCATCCTGGGCCTCCCCGCCGCGCCCTACACCCCCGCCGACATCATTGAGGGGCTCAGGGCGGTTCCGGTACTGGACTTTGTCGTGGTGTTCTTCTCCCTCCTCTTCGTGGACCTCTTCGACACCCTTTCCGCCCTTGCCGGGCTGGCCCTGCAGGGTAATTTTCTGGACAGGAACGGAAAGATCCTCAATGCAAAGGGCGCCCTGCTCTCCGACGCCATAGGCACCACCGTGGGCTCCCTCTTCGGTGCAACCACGGTAACCTCCTACATCGAGTCCGCCACCGGCATAGCAGTGGGCGGCAGAACCGGCCTCACCTCCCTGGTAACGGGCCTCCTCTTCCTCCTGGCGCTGGTCTTCGCCCCCCTCTTCGCCATAATCCCCGGCGCGGCCACGGCTCCGGCGCTGATCTTCGTGGGCTACCTCATGCTGGGCGCCACCACGGATACCAACCTGAAAACAGTGGAAGTGGGGCTTCCCTTCTTTATCACCATGCTGATAATCCCCATGAGTTACAG
>JAISQV010000131.1 GCA_031273985.1 Spirochaetaceae bacterium
TATGAAAAAACTCACCGGCATTGCCGCCTCGCCGGGCATTGCCTATGGGAAAGCTTTTCTCTATGTGGAAGACAGTTTTGCCGGGATTACCCGTTACAGCATCCGGGAGGATCAGATTGAGGGGGAGCTCCGGCGGCTTGAGGAGGCTTCGGCCCGGGCGGCGGCGGAGATGCGGGAGCTCTACGAGCGCGCCCGGTCGGAGATGGGGCAGGAGCAGGCGGCCATTGTGTCGGCGCACCTCATGATGCTGGAAGACGAGGAGTACCTGGAGCAGATAAGGAACCGGCTCCGGGCGAATCTTGAGAATATAGAATGGGTGATCCGGGATCATTCCCTGGAGATGGCGCGCCTGTTGAGCGGCGCGGCGGATCCCTATTTGCGGGAGCGTTCCGCGGATATTACCGACGTGTCCCGCCGCCTGATACAGGCCCTGCTCCCGGTTAAGCGGCTGGCGCTCTCGGACCTGGAGGAGGACGTGATCCTCGTGGCCCACGACCTGCTTCCCTCGGAGCTGCTCTCGGCGCCGCAGGGGCGGATCAAGGGGATCGTGATGGACGCGGGGAGCCGGACGAGCCACACGGCGATTCTGGCCCAGTCCTTCGGCATTCCCGCCGTGCTGGGGCTTTCCTCCGTCACGAAGGAGATAGCCCCCGGCGATACGGTGGCCGTGGACGGGATCGCCGGAGAGGTGGCGCTGAATCCGGCGGAGCGGACCCTGTCGCGTTACCGCGCGGCCAGTTCCCGGTACCAGAAGAATCTTGAGGGGCTGCTCTCCAGCCGTGAACTTCCCGCAGAGACGAAGGACGGTTACCGGGTAAGGCTGGAGGCGAACATAGAGGCGCCCGAGGAGGCCGCCCAGGCGCTGCGTTTCGGCGCGGAGGGCATAGGCCTCTACCGCTCGGAATTTCTGTTTCTGCGCCCCGGCGAGTCCGCGGAGGAGGAAACCCAGTACCGGGCCTACAGCCAGGTGATAGAGATGATGGCGGGGCGGCCCGTAACGATACGCACGATAGACCTGGGCGGCGATAAGGTGAACCCCCTGCTCCGCGACAGCGGGGAGAAGAATCCCCTCCTGGGCTGGCGGGCGATACGTTTCTGTTTTTCCCACCCGGAGCTCTTCAAGACCCAGCTCAGGGCCATTCTGCGGGCCAGCGCCAACGGGAAGGTGAATATTATGTTCCCCATGATTTCAGGGGTGGAGGATCTGGAGAAGGCCCTGGCCCTGCTTGAGGAGGCCAAGGGGGAGTGCCGGAAGCGCAGGCAAAGCTTCGACGAGCGCATAGAGGCGGGCACCATGATAGAGGTTCCTTCGGCGGCCCTGACGGCGGATATTCTGGCAAAGAAATCGGCCTTTTTTTCCATCGGGACCAACGATCTGATCCAGTACACCGTGGCGGCGGACCGGGGGAACGAGCGGGTGAACTATCTGGCCCAGCCCTCCCACCCGGCGGTGCTGCGGCTGCTCAAGATGATCATTCAGGCGGCCCACGCGCGGGGGATCAGGGCCGCCATGTGCGGGGAACTCGCCGGGGATATTAAGGCGGCGCCGCTGCTCCTGGGGCTGGGGCTGGACGAGTTCAGCATGAACGCCGCCCTGATCCCCCAGATCAAGGGCGTCATCCGGGAGACAACCCTCAGCGCCTGCAAGGACCTTGCGGAGAGGGCCCTGGCCTGCGAAACGGGCCGGGAAGCTACGGCGCTGGTGAACGCGTGGTTCGCGGCGAATCCCTCCGGCGCGGTATGAGGCCGCTATAATCATGGAAACTGTAACCTACCGCAACCTTCCCGTGGTGGCCCTGGCGGGCCGGCCCAATGTGGGGAAGTCCACCCTCTTTAACCGGCTGCTGCGCCGCCGCCGGGCCATCACGGATCCCACTCCCGGCGTAACGCGGGACCCCGTGGCGGCGGACGCCTTCATCGCGGGGAAACCCCTGCGGCTCATAGATACCGGGGGCTTCAAGCTGGAGCGCGGCGGCGGGAAGCGCAAGTCCGCCGGGCGGGACATAGACGCCCAGGAGGCGGGGGAGTTGGACGACCTCGTGCTGGAAAAGACCCGGCAGACCCTGAAGGAGGCGGACCTCATCGTGCTGATCCTCGACGCCGGGGAGATTACCAGCGAGGACGAGGAATTTATCGCCTTTCTGCGGCCCTACCAGGACCGGCTTCTCGTGGCGGTGAACAAGACCGAGGGGGGCCGCCGGGAAACCGAAGCGTGGAATCTGCTCTCCTACGGTTTCGGCGAGGTAATGATGATCTCCGCCGAGCACGGGGACAATGTGGGCCGCCTGGAGGAGGCCATTGTTTCCCGGCTTGACTTTTCCGGGGTCGAGGCGCGGGAGGACGAGGCGGTGAAGGTGGCCCTTCTGGGGAAACCCAACACGGGCAAGTCCACCCTGGCGAACCGCCTCACGGGAAGCGAGGCTTCCATCGTAAGCGATACCCCCGGCACCACCCGGGATGTGGTGGAGGGGCGCTTCCGGCACCGGGACCGGGAATTCCGCATCCTGGACACGGCGGGGATCCGGCGGAAGTCCAAGGTTACCGAGGATGTGGAGTATTATTCGGTGAACCGGGCCATTGGGTCCATAGAGGACGCGGATATCGTGTTCCTCCTGATCGACGCCCAGGAGGGGCTTTCAGAGCAGGACAAGAAGATAGCCGCCCTGGTTACGGACAAGGGCAGGGGTATAATCCTGGTGCTTAACAAGTGGGACACCATGCCCCAGGTGAAGAATGCCTTCACCGCCGTGTCCGACCGCATACACTTCTTCTTCGGCAAACTGGAATTTGCGCCCATCCTGGCGATAAGCGCCTCCGACGGTACGGGGCTGACGGAACTGCTCAACACGGCGGGCCGGATCTACGCCCAGCTTACCCGGCGGGTGGATACCGCCGCCCTGAACCAGGCCCTGCAGAAGTGGGTTGAGGAATACCCGCCGCCGGTGGGGCCCGGTTCCCGCTTCAAGGTGCGCTACGCCGTGCAGGTCTCCGACAACCCGGTAAAGTTCCTGTTCTTTGTCTCCCGGATTCAGGCGGTAACCGAGGCCTACGTCTCCTATCTCCGCAACCGGATACGCCGGGACCTGGGCTTTTCCCTGGTTCCCGTGGAGATAGAGCTCCGTACTACCCGGAAGGAAACTTCCGGGGGCCGGGCCGGGAGCCGGCGCTCTCCCTGAACGGCCCCGCCGGGGATGCCGGGGGGCTCTTTCCCGCCCTGGCGGCGGAGACGCGCCGCCTCCTGGAGGGTCTCTGCGGCCTGGTAGAGGAGCTTTTCCCCCTGCCCCGGCGTCACCGGGCCTCATTGCCGGGCGCGGTGGCGGAACTATCCCGGCTCCTCACCAGCGGGCGGGGGGAGCGGCGGCTCTCCTACCTGAACCGCCCGGACCTGCTCGCCGCGTACCTCCGCTGCTTCCTCCCCTGGAACGTGTACCGCCTCTCCCGCCTCCTCCCGGCCCTTCCCCTGGATGGGGTCTCCGGCGTGACGGACCTGGGCTCCGGCCCCCTTACCCTGCCCATAAGCCTCTGGATAGCCCGCCCGGATCTGCGGGGGCGGAGGATCGACTTCCTCTGCGCGGACCGGAGCGGCCCCGCCCTGGAGGCGGGGAAGAAACTCTTTGCAGCGCTGAACTCCGCCTGGCCCGCCCCCGCCGGAGCCCGTACCGAAGCCCGTGCCGGGCAGCCCTGGCTGATCAGGACCCTGCGCGGCGACATACACGACCTGCGGCCCAGCCCCGGCGCCTCCCTCATTACCGCCGTGCAGGTCTTCAATGAATCAGGGGAAGCTTCCCCCGCGGACCGGGAAGCCCTGGGGCGGCGGGCGGAGCGGGAGGCCCGCTTCCTTGCAGGCCTGGCCCCGCCCGGAGCGGGGATTCTGGTAATGGAGCCGGGGACGCCCCAGCCGGCGGCCTTTATCGCGGAACTGCGGGGGGCCCTGCTCCGGCGGGGCCGCCCCCCTCTAGCGCCCTGCCCCCACGGCGGGGACTGCCCCTTCCCCGGCGGCCCCCTTCGCGGGGAGAAACAAAAGTGGTGCCACTTTGCCTTTGATACGGAGGACGCCCCTCCGGCCCTGCGCCGCCTCTCCGCTTCGGCGGGCCTCCCCAAAGAGCGGGCCGTGCTGAGCTTCCTCTACGCGGGCGGCGTTGCTCCGGAGGGCCCGGACTCCCCGGCGCCGGACTTCCCCGTACGCATACTCTCCGACTCCTTCCCCGTAAAAAGCGCCGGCCCCCCGCTCCGGGGCCGTTACGCCTGTTCCTCCGCCGGGGCGGCGCTCGTTACCGGAAGCCCCCGGCGCATGGACTCCCTCCCCTCGGGAACCCTCCTCCGCCTGCCCCCCCAGCCCGCCCGCCGCCGCGACCCCAAGAGCGGCGCTCTGTTACTGCCCCTGGAGGAAGGGAGGAGTTAGAAGTTAGGAGGGTGAAGGGAGGAGGGAGGAGTTAGAAGGGAGGAGGGGCAGGGCGTGCCGTTTCGTGTTTTTTCGCGGTCCAAATCTTCGTTATTCGCCTTCGTGGTTAAATTCTTCCTTCTTCCCTTTGTGTCCTTCGTGCGCTTCGTGGTTATCTTCTTCTTTCGTGTGGTTAGCGAGGTTCGTGGTCCAAATCTCCGTTATTCGCCTTCGTGCGCCTTCGTGGTTAAATTTCTTCTCTTGCATCTTTGTCCGTGTCGTCTGTGTCGTCCGTGGTTCTTCTTCTTTCGTGTGGTTGGTGTGGTTCGTGGTTAAATTCTTCTTCGTATTTCTTGCGGCTGCGGCTATTCCGGCTGATCTTCCTGTTCCGGGTAGAGCATCTTGACCAGCTTAATATTGGTCAGCACTTCAAAAAATATATCCAGCAGCTCGGGATCAAACTTAGTGCCCCGCATCTTCTGCATCTCCGCCAGCACATCGTCCTCGGCCCAGGGCTCCTTGTAGACCCGGCGGGAACAAAGCGCATCGTAGACATCGGCTATCGCCACCATGCGCCCCAGCAGCGGAATCTCCTCCCCCTTCTTCCCCAGGGGCTTCCCGTCCTCACCGGTTCTCAGGGGCTCCATCGTATCCGGGTCCACCCAGCCGGGGTAGCCCGTACCGTCCCAATTCTCGTGGTGGGACAGCGCTATCTCCCTGGAAATAGTATCCAGCGAAGAAAGCGGGTCCCTGAAAAGACCCGCCCCGTAGAGCGTGTGGTACTGCATCACCAGGTATTCCTCCGGGGTAAACCGGCCCGGTTTCTTCAGAATCACATCGGAAATCGCCACCTTCCCCACATCGTGCAGCATGGCGCCTATGCGGAGACTGTCCCGGAATTTGGACTGCTCCTCCTCGCTGATCCCCTGCCGCCGCGCCCAGCCGTTGTACAGCTCCACCGCGTAGCCCGCCACCCGGTTGACATGAGTCCCCGTTTCCTTGGGGTCCCTGAGCTCGGCCATCTTGATCATCCGCAGTATCATGGCGCGGAGTATGTAGCTCTGCTGAAGCACAAAAACAGCGTTGGCCCCAAAATGCGAAACCAGAATCTCATCATCCCGGGAAAAAGACTCAATATTCCCGTTCGGGTCCCGGGCGTTGATCATCTGCAGCACCCCGAGGAGGCGCTTCTCCGCGGTAACCAGCGGAAAGGCCAGCACCGACTTCGTCCGGTAACCGGAAATCAAATCGTAACTCCCGTCGTAAGAAAAGGGCGTATCCGGAGGCAGATGGTACACATCCTCCACATTCACCATCTCCATCGTATAGGCGCAGTAACCGGAAATCGTCTTTTCATTTATGGGAATCTTGAACACCGAATAGACCAGCTTCTCTCCGGGCGGAAGCTCCTTCTGCTGCGTATCGTTCTGCGAAAATTTAATCGCCAGCTTTTCCGTCGTGTCGCCGCCCTTCTCCCCCATCTCCGGCACATAGATCGAACCCGCGTCGGCGTTGACCACCCGGCGGGCCTCGTAGAGAATACGCTCCAGAAGAATATCCAGGTCCTGAATATGGTTGAACTCGGCGTCCATATTGAGCACCGACTTAAGCTCTTCCCGCTGCTGCTCCAGCTTCTTCCGCTGCTCCTCCGCCGCAAGCCTAATCTCTATACGCTTCAGGAGCAGCTCGGGAACCAGGGGCTTGGTAATATAGTCTATGGCCCCCAACTGGAGACCCCGGATCTCATCATCCACGTCCACCTTGGCGGTCAGAAAAATCACCGGAATATCCCTCGTGGCCGGATCAGCCTTGAGTATCTTGATAGCCTCGTAGCCGTCCATCTCCGGCATCTCTATATCCAGAAGTATCAGGATGGGCCTGTTTTTCTTGAGCAGGGCGAGCATCTTTGCCGCGGAGGGGGCCGTAAAAACATCGTACTTTCCGCTCAGGACATTCTTTCCCGCCCTAAGATTGACGGGATTGTCATCGACGAGGATAATTTTGTCCCGCTGATCATCCATTGACACCGGCCTTCCCTAATTAGGGTAGACTTTTCACCCTTCCCGGTCAAGGCAGGAGCGGAAATTCCAGGTTTCTCCATCCTTCGAGAGAACTGTCAAATAGTAATATTGTACAAGAAGGGCGCATCCCCGCCGCAAGAACCCGTGCCGGAAGAATAGGCCTGCGCGGGGAGCGCGGCGGGGACCGGGCTATCCGGGGCTCCGCTTCGCTCCGGCCCCGGTGTTTCACACCGGGTCTGCCCTTCGGGCACCCCTCCTATCCCTTGCGCGGGCTGAAAGCCTGCGGCTTTCAGCTTGGGAGTTTGCTTCACCGCCTGTGGCGGTTCCGCAAACTCCGGCGAAGAATTACGGGGCGTTGCGGGGACCGCGGCGCACCCCTCCGCCTAAAGGCGGAGGGTACTTATGGTAACCGGGGGAATTTTTCTGCGCCGGAGCAAGCCAAATTCCTGCGTGGACAGCCTGCGGCTGCCCTTCGTGCTCCCCCGCATTGGGGGTAGCCGGAGACCCCGGACCCGCGAAGCGGGGAGGAGGCTCCCTCCCCCGCGAACCCTCCCTCGCGCAAGCGAGTTCTTAGC
>JAISQV010000191.1 GCA_031273985.1 Spirochaetaceae bacterium
CATCTCCTGGGGGAATTGAACCCCCGTTGTCGGGATGAAAACCCGATGTCCTAACCACTAGACGAAGGAGACTCACAGGGTGTTTCACCGTTACGGTGAAACACCCGCTATTGGGGAGCCTAGCAGAATCACCGGAAAAAGTCAACGGCAATGATACCCGGCGCAGCCGTCAACAACAGCCGCCGGCGGGCGTTACATCTTCAGCTTACCCAGCACCATGCGTTGAAACTGCTTCATGGCGCCGGAGCCCGGCGAGTCGGGCCACAGGGTCATGGCGGATTCGCAGTCCGCCAGAGCCTGGGGAAAATCGCCCAGATGGTACCAGGCCTGGGCCCGGCGGAACAGGCAAAAGGACTGGTAGGGGTGTATGGTCAGGGAGAGGGTGAAGTCCTCAATCGCCTCCTCGTACTGCCGCAGCACCACCCGGACTATGCCCCGGTAATAGGCGGCCTTGTAGGAATCCCTGTCCAGTTCCAGGGACATGGTAAAATCCTCAATGGCCTCCCGGTATTGGGACTGGGCGAAGTAGGCCATGCCCCGGTGCTTGTAGATCAGCGGGGCGATGGAGGGGCCGGGATTCATGCCCAGCATCCGGGTGTAGAGGGCGATGGCCTCCACAAAACGGTTGCCGTTGTGGGCGGAAAGCGCCGCCAGGAGCAGATCGTCAATGGATTTACCCTCCGTATCCAGGGGGGAGACCAGCTCCGCCTCCAGGGGGCCGGGCGCTTCCGTCTCCCCGTCCATCAGGGCGGCGGTAGATTCCTCAATCTTCCGGTAAAAAGACTCCCGGCGTTTTTCCAGCTCCCCGTTGAGCTGCCGCTGGTACGTGCGGATCTCCTGGAAAATGATGTCCGCCAGGGAAAGGCTGGCGTTTACTGCGGCAAGCTTACGCTTCATGGGCTCGTCAAAGGGGGTAAATTCCGCTTTATAGACCAGCTCGTGCTCAACCTCCGCCCAGGCATCCTGCAGAATCGTGCGAATCTGCACCTCCGCCACCTCGCAGCCGGGATGCCCGTACTTTTCACACAACTCCCGGGGTATCTCTATCAGCAGGTGGGTAGATTGATAGCCGAATTCCTTGAAGGTTTGCCCCGCCCCCTTTCGTTCCACCTCAATTACCTCGAAGGAACGGCTTATTGTTTCTTCCACCAGATTCAACTCTTCGATAAAGGGGCACACGATCCGTATGCCGATAAGGTCGGTGATCGCCAGGGGATTAAGGAAGGTCGAATTTTGGCGGAGGAGCTTTACGTATTTTTTATAGTAACTGAAAAAATCTTTGGCCCTGGCCTTGACGGAAACTCTGGAGGGCAAGGACTGCAGGACCTGCTCCATGCGGGCTTCCAGGTCCCTGGTTATCATATTCCGCGGGGCGGCGTACTTTTCGTACTCTATTTCCAGTTTGGCTCGATCGGGAAATAAACTGTCCTCGTTCATGCAGCCTTCCGCCAAAAAAAGGCCGCCCTCAAGCCAACCCTCGCCGGGGATGGATATTCGGACAGCCTCCTGGTACCGGATCGCCTCCGGGTATTTTTATTCTAGACCGAAGAGAGGCCCGGAACAAAGTCCGGGCTCTCTCCAAAGGACCCGTCCGCCTTGAGCGCTTACTGCTGCTCCGCGGTGGGGGTAAATTCAGTCTCGGTGGCCCGCTTCTGGGTCTCCAGGTAGCGCATAACCTGATTCTGACCGAAACGCCGCACCTCAAAGGCTTTCCGCTCATCTTCGCGGGTCTGGATAATCTGCCACAGACCCTCATCATCAATATCGCGGTCGGTGTCGAGCACGGCCTTATCGTAGATGATCTTTACATCCTTGATATAACCGATAAAGTCTCCGCCGATTTGGGCGCCGTCCCGCTGAATCAGGAAACCGCCGAATTTGACAAAGGGTGTGGAAGCGGGATAGAGGGGATAGAGCCGGAGTTCCCGGTTCCTGACTTCCTGCACGTAGCCCGGATTGTCCCAGCGGAGTTCAGCCCAGCCGTCGTAGCGCAGATAACCCATGAAGATAACCCGCTCGGCCCCCTCGGAATCGATGATGATGGCCGACAGGGAGTGGGGGAAGTTGAGCCCGTACGCGTTTACCGCCACAGCCTTGACGGTGCCCACATTCTTGACAACGCCGTATCCGTCCTCAAAGCGGCTGGGCTGTCTGCGGTCCGGGCTATCAGGCCGGGTTACCCCGCCGTCATCGCCCACCTCGTCCCAGTCGTAGGCGGGAATCTCAAAGGGGGGAGTGATCCGCGCCCAGGAGTTAAAGGGCTCCACAGGGAAGTGTATCCTGATGCCCATGACGGTACCGTAGGCCCTGGAGGGCGCCTCCGCGGTGAAACTGTGCACCTGATTGGTAACCGTCCGGGAAGAAGATGCAAGGACCACGTCCCAGTTGGCGATAGCCAGGGAGGTCCTCATGACCTGCTTCTGCTCCGCGGTGTAACTGTTCCCGGCCACGCCGGAAAAATCCATCATGGTCTGGCGGTTCTGATTGGGCGCCTGATCACCATCATTTGTTCCCTCGGGATTACCCGGATCGACATAGATATCGGCTGCAATCTTCGAAAAATCAATAAGAACGGCTTCCTCCGCCAATACCGTTCCCGCAACAAACAAAACAACAGCGACCAGAATGAACAACCTTTTCATTCAAAGCTCCTTTGACTTGCACTATAAAGCTAAGAGTCCAGATAACTAGTAGTATACAAAACATCAAAGTATTGTCAATGACTTTTGTATTGTTGGCGCAGTTTTATCCATAAAACCGTAAAACCATCGATAAAGCGTATCATCCGGCGCCGGGCTCCCCGGAATCGGCCCTGAAGAGCGCGCGGAACCGTTCGTAGTAGGCCTCGTTTCCTTCAATAAAGAGGCGCACATCCTTCACGTAGCGGAAATTCCGCCGGATTCCGGCGTGAAGGGTGTAGAGGCTGCGGAAACAGTCCCCGCCCTCCGCAGCGGGCAGCGCCGCTTCCGGGGAAAGGTTTACATAGACCACCCCGTCCCGGAAGAGAAGGGAATGCAGGGCCGTTTCCCTCGGAAAGAGGGGGGAGAGGGCGGGGGAGACCGGCCCCAGGAGGGACTCCTCCACGTAGCGCCGTATGCGGGCCTCCCTGGAATCGGCGCGGCGGAGCATCCGCTCCTCCACGATTTCAACATCCCTGCCGGGGGGGTAAAAGACGAAGGTATGGCGCAGGGAGTCCGCGATCAGCCATTCGGCCAGGGCCGCCGCCGCGAGAATAATGAGGTAGATAACCCGCCGGTTGCGGGCGGCGGAAAAGAAGCGGCCCGCGCCGTTTAGCAGGGCGCCTATGAACCCGGTCATGGATTAAGGATGAAGCCCCCCGAACCTTCAAAAGTGCCGATATAATCGGCTATTCCGTTATAGATCGCCTCGGTGAGGTTCCGCAAGGATGCGTCGGAGCTGAGGATCTGAGCGTCCGCCGCATTGGTAACAAAGCCCAGTTCCACGAGCACTGAGGGCATACGGGCGTTCCGTACCACAAACCATTCCTCCGCCTTGATCCCCCTGGAGGGGATGGAGCGGCCCATCGCCTCGGCGATACGGTGGTTTATCGCCTGGGCTATCATGACGCTCTCCGTGGTGAATTCATCCTGCAGCATATCATTCCAGATGGGGATGATCTCCCGGTTGCCGGAGAAGGTGTCCCGGTCTATCAGGTCCCGGCGGTATTCGGGGCTGAGGTACCAGACCTCGAAGCCCCTGGCGTTGCGGTTGAAGGACGCGTTGGCGTGGAGGGATATGTAGACAACGGCCTCGTTCTCCGCCAGGGGAACCGAATTGGCCAGAGCCACCCGGTCCTCCAGGCTGGGGTAAGTGTCCCCCTCCCTGGTGAGGAGGACGCGCTTGTCCGGGTAAGCCGCCGTGAGCAGGGCGTAGAGGATCCGCGCGGAGCGGAGGGTGATTTCCTTTTCCACGAGTTTCAGAGTCCCGCCGTCTATCTGGTGTTCCCCCAAAGCGCCGGGGTCCTTGCCTCCGTGTCCCGGATCTATGATGATCGCGGCGATGCGCATACGGCTCTGGTCGTCCTCTACCCGGCGGCGCAGGGCCTGTTCCAGGGCCTGCACGAAGGACGCGGGAAAACGGAGTACGCCGTCTTCCAGGTAGGGCGCCGGAAGGCTGAGAATATCCCGTGAATCCAGCAGGACCAGGGCCTCCCCGCCGGGGGCGGCGGTTTCAAAGGCCGCATAGTGGTTAGCCAGGGTAAAGACGCCGTTTGAAAAGAAGGGGTCCCAGCGGAGGCCGGCGGGGCTTCCGGCGGCGCCGAGGCGGGAGAGGGTTTCCTCGACGCTGAGACTACCCCCCGCTGCGGCCCCGCCGGGATTCTGGGCGGGGAGCGCTCCCCCCGTCATGAGGCCGATCAGGAGGAAAAGGGCCGGAATCCCCCGCTGCGCCCTCACCGGGGGGCGGCTCCGGCGATTCCCCCCGCCCCGGCGCATAAGGATTCCACCAGGTAGGCCGCCCCCTGGTAGCCGCCCCGGATCAGGGCCGCCCAGAAGCGGCGGCCCAGGAAGGGCTGCCCGGACACCGGGCGCCCGGCGGGCCAGGGTTTTTCCGGCAGGGGAAGCCCCGTAAGGGCGCGCACCGCGTCGAGGCTTTCAGAGACGGAGCGGCCCGCCCAGTCCCGGAGGCCCGAAGCGCCCAGGGCGGGGAAGGGGATCAGGGAGAGAGTCCCGCCGCTTCCGGGGGAGGGGTCCGGGAGGGAGGCCAGGGAGGCGGCTATGGCGGGGCTTACCGCAAAGGCCGCCGGCGGCCAGGCCGGGGGCGGCCAGGCCGCGCCCGATTCGAGGAAGGCCCCGGTTTCAGGGTCCGGCGCTTCCAGGGCTATAAGGATCATCCGGGCGGCGTCTTCCGCGGCGTTTACAGCAGCCTCCCGCTCAGGGGCGGCGGCAAGGATGTTCCCGGCTTTGGAGACATTGTTCTCCGGGAAGGAAACCCTGGAGCCCGGCGCCGCCCGGAGGAAAATATCCTTCACATAGGGGGCCGCCGCCGCCGCCCGGAGGCCCAGAACGGCCCGCACCCTGCCGGGGATGGAGATGAAGGCCCGCTCAGCGCAGGTCCAGGAGCGCCGGGGAACGAGGCCGTCGGGCTTTTCGCCCAGGGCCGCCATGATGGCCCCCCGTATGACCTCCACGCCCGACGCGTAGGGGTAGGTCCAGCCGGACATATAGCCCCCGGAGAGCCGGGCGGCGATTTCCCCTATCATGGGCCCCTGGGGGGTCAGCTTGATGTCCCCCTTGGCGGCCCCGGCTGCGTCTCCCTCCAAAAGGCCCAGGGCGCGGGCCCCCTGGGTGAAGGTTTCGATGAGGGCGGACTCATCGGCGGCGGGGCGGCCTGCGGCAGGCATGGTGTGGCCCATTTCTATGAAGAAGGGGGGGAAGCATATATGCCGGTCCGCAAGGCCGCAGATGGTGATTTCCCCGTGATAGACCAGGGCGTCCACCGAATATTCGGGGCCTTCCATGTAGGACTCCACAATGACGGCCCCGGAGCGGGAGAAAGCAAAGGCCTCCCCCCAGGCCGCGTCAAAGTCCGCCGGGGAATCGATGCGGCGGCAGCCCCTGGCCCCCATGTTATCCACGGGTTTTATGACCGCAGGGTAGCCCGAGGGCGGGGTGTAGCCGGGGCCGGGATACGCGCCGAGAACGGTGAATTCCGGGGAGGCCACGCCGGAATCCCTGAAGCGCCGCCGCATCCTGCCCTTGTCAGACGCGTTGAGGGCCGTCTCGTAGGGTATGCCGGGGAGGCCGAGACGTTCCGCCACCCAGGCCACGGAGGCGGAAAAGTCGGTGCCCGCCGTAATGATGCCGCCGAGTCGTCCCCCGGCCTGGAGGGAGCGGGCCAGGGCCTCTATGCCCTCTTTGTCCTTGAGGTCTATGGGCTCGAAGCGATCCGCCTTCCCGGCGTTGACCGCCCCCCTGTCCCCGTCAAGGGCTATGGTTTCGAGGCCCATTTCCCGCGCCACGGCAATGACCGGCCCCTGCATGACCCCAGCGCCGAGGATGATGATCTGCCGGGCTTTTTTGCTAGACATGGGCCCCCTCCTTGACGGCGTAGACCTCGAAGGTGTCCCCCAGCCTGAAAAGGCGGCTCAGGGCCAGGGCCGCGGGGCTCCCGGAAAGAGCCTTCCCCATCACGGGGAAGCGCTCCGGGTGGTGGCCCGTGATCCGCAGCAGGGCTACCCTGAAGCCGAAGGCCCGGAGTATCTTTCCGGTACGCCGGGAATCCCAGATGGTGTAGTGATCGCCGGGGCTCTTTTCCAGGAATTTTTTCAGGGAAAAGCGCCCGGAGATTCCCGCCAGGGCGGGGGTGGAGAAGGCAAGGATCCCTCCGGGTTTCAGTATGCGCCGCAGCTCCGGGAGGGCAGCGCCGGGGTCCCGGAAGTGTTCGATGACGTACCAGAGGCTTACCACGTCGAAGCTCTCCGGGGGCAGAGCGGCGGAGGAGCCGGGGAAGAGCCCCTGGGTTACGGGGATACCCAGCTCCCGGCGCACCCAGGCGGCGGCTTCGGCGGAGGCTTCCAGCCCCTCCGGCTCAAAGCCCGCCTCCCCCGCCGCGGCAAGGAAGGGGCCGTAGGCGCAGCCTATGTCGAGGAGCCTCCCCCCGGTTTTTCCCCGGAGCGCGGCGATGCGGCTTATGCGCTCAAGGCGGAGGCGCGCCGTTTCCTTGAGCCCCGGAAAGTCTTCGAGGTAGGTCTTTCCGTACTGGGCCTTGTAGGATCCGAAGAAGTAATCCTCCCCGTAGTCTATGGGAGGCGGGTTCCGGCGGTTTTGGTAGACGGTTCCGCAGCGGCGGCAGCGCCGGTAGGTTCTGTCGGGGAAGCGGGCCAGCACGGGATCGGCGGTGCGGCTCCCGCCGCCGCAAACGGGGCAGCGCATGAAGACCAGGGGCTCCCACCGGGCAAAATCCCCCAGGGAGCTCTGGGGAGAGCCTTGGGCGCTGAGGCCGTAGCGCGCCGCAAGATCGCGGCAGCGGGCGTTGAGCTCTTCCAGGCCCCGCTCCGTGCAGAGAATTTTCCGCAGGCGGGGGAGGGCCCTTTTCCCCAGGCCGGCGGAGAGGAATCCCGCCGAGCGGGCAAGGCGCTCGTGGTAGCGTCCCGGCGAAACGAGGATCACCGGGACGCCGGCTGAGAGGGCTTCAAAGGCGGTGAGGCCGAAGTGGGTAATCACGAGGCCGTAGTCCGCAAGGGAATCCCGCAGGTCCGGGCGCATCTTGAGGGTCCGCACGCCCGTCCCGGCAAGGGCCTCCCCGCCGGAATCCAGGAGGGCGGTGATTTCCACGCGGGGTAGCGGGGGGGGCGGGGGGGCTTGCCCCCCCGCCGGGGGCGTTGCGGGGGCGGATCCCCCGCATTGGGGGTAGCCCGAGACCCCGGAGGGCCGCAGGCCCGAGGAGGCTCCCGCGCAGGGGGCTCGGCCCCCACCAGATCTTTATTCGTCC
>JAISQV010000002.1 GCA_031273985.1 Spirochaetaceae bacterium
GGTAAGCATTGCGTAACGGCCATAGCCAACGGGCATATTTCAGGCCGCAGCGTGGGCGCTCCCCCCACGGACCTGGTCTTGCGCATGGTTAACCGGGGCCTGTGGAAGACGAGGGATTATGTGTGCAACTACCGGGGCAGGGCCGCCGGCAAGCGGCTCCTCCGCTGCTCCACCCTCTTCATCAAGTCCGGCGGCGAACTTCTGGGTATGCTCTGCATCAACGTAGACACCAGCAGTTACGTCAGCCTCAGCGAGGGCATACTGCGCCTCGCCGGGATAGAGCCGGAGGCATTCCCCAGGCCGGCGAAGGGAAAGGCCCGCGGGGAGGATCTCTACCGGGACAGGGAAGCCATGATCAAGGCGGTGCTGGAGGAGATGGGAATTGAAGGGGACGCCGCCGGGAAGCTGACCCAGGAAAACAGGCTCCCTGTCATAGAGCGGCTCATGGAACAGGGGGTCTTCCTCCTCCGGGGCTCCGTAAGCAGCGTGGCAAGGAAGCTCCGCTGCTCCGAGGCCAGCCTCTACCGCTACATAGGCGTCCTGAACAAACGGAAGGCGGAGGAGTTAGGAGGGAGGAGTTAAGAGAGGGTCCATCCTTTGTGTTCTTGGTGGTTATAATCTTTATTCGTATTTGCGGGTCACGTTTAGAGGGGGGATCAGTGCGGGCCATTGAAAAACCGGTTCCCGCAACGTATCATACGAATCATGGAGCGGGAAGAAGAAGGCGGCGGCCCCAAGGCGGGCCAGTCCGCCCGGGACAACCCCAATCAGGACCTGGTGTTTCACTATTCCCGGGAACGGCGGCTGGCACGGGCCTCCCCCGCGGTGCGCTCCCTCTACGAAGGGGAGCCGCGCTCCCGGAGCCTCCTCCGGGCGATCCGGGCAAACCCGTCGGGGTTGTGGGTGTTCTTCTCCATCCTCATCGTGGCTGCCTTCATGTTCGTCTATGCCTCGGGGAACCGGAGAAGCGGAGCCCCGGACCTGGAGGGCAATGCCCTCAGCCTGCGCGCCCTGCATTTCCCCGGCGCCACCCACGTGCTGCTCGGCAAAAAGGCCGCAGGGGAGGGCGGCTACACCGGCCCTGTGGACCTGGCCCTCTCCGCGCCCCGGAGCGAAAACACCCCCCCCATAGAAACCCGGCGCGTCTACTTTACCGGGGAAGCGGAGGAAGAATTCAGGTTTTCCCTGCCCTTCGAGACAACGGAACTCCTCGTGGTGATCCGCGCCGGCGACACCGTCAGGAGCTTCCGGGTCAAAGCTGAATAAGTTAGAAGTGATAAGGGATAAGTTAGGAGGGCGGAGTTAGAAGATATAGGCGGACTTCCACTTATGCCTTTCCCTCCTTCGTGCGCCTTTGTGGTTAAATTCTTCGTTTTGTGAAGTTCCCTTCTCCGTGTAGTCGACTTTTCCTTATACCGTAGCGGAAAAGTGAGGTCCGTGGTTATCCTCTTTCTTCGCCTTCGTGTCCCCTTCGTGCGCCTTCGTGTAAATTCTTCGTTTTGTGAAGTTATCCTGTCCGTGTAGTCTGTGTCGTCCGTGGTTAATATTCTCTTTATTCCCTTCGCCTTACTCACCGTTTAAGTACGAAACCGCCCGCTACTCCTCCCCGCCCAGGCGGCGGCTCTTCTTGAGTTCGCTGTGGATGCGCTTGGAGCGGAGCCGCTGCTCCCGGATTTTCCGGCTTGGCCGGGTGGGCTTCCGCGTCTTGGGAAGCCGGGCCGCCGCGCTGAGGAGCCCCTCAAGGCGGGCGTAGGCCTGCTCCAGGTTGCTGCGCCGTGAGCGCTCGCCGTCGGCGCTCACGATGATCTCGTCATCCCCGGTTATGCGGCCCGCCAGAGTCTCCCGGAGGCGGGCAAGCTCCGGGCCGCTCAGCCCGGCAAGCAGGGAAAGGGGGAGGCGCAGCGTTACCCTGGTATTGACCTTGTTGACATTCTGTCCGCCGGGCCCGCCGGAACGGGAAAAGAGCGTTTCCGCCGAGGAACGGATCGATGAACGAAGCAGGCGTAGATCCACTACAAGCGTCTCTGGAAACCCGGCCCCGTCAGCGCGGGGTCTTGGCCACGGCGCAGATCCGGGAAGCCATCTTGTCCAGGGGGACCTGCTCCATGACGTGCCCCAGCTCGTAGGCCACCCGGGGCATACCGTAGACCACGGCGCTTGCCTCGTCCTGGCCCAGCGTCATGCCGCCCTCCTTGAAGATAGTCCCCAACTGCTGGGCCCCGTCCCGGCCCATGCCCGTCATGATCACCCCCAGGGCGTGGTTCTGGTAGACCAGCGCCACGGAAGCGAACAGCACGTCCGCCGAAGGCCGGTGCCCGCTCACCAGGGGCGCGTCGGAAAGATGGGCCGCCACATGAACGCCCCGGCGCTCCACCTCCAGATGCTTGTTCCCCTGGGCTATGAGGATACGTCCGGGAATGACGGGGTCCCCCTCCTCGGCCTCCTTCACCTCCAGGGGGCATATACGGTCGAGGCTCTTGGCAAATTCATTGGTAAAGCCGGCGGGCATATGCTGGACCACCACGATGGGCACCTTGAGGTCCGCGTCCAGTTTGGAAAACACCAGCCGCAGGGCGTCGGGCCCGCCGGTGCTGATCCCAATGGCGATGATCTCCGTGCTGGCGGGCCTCCGAATCGGCGTGGGGGGCTTGCCGGCAACAGCCGGACCCGAGGGCCCCAGAATAGCCGTCAGAATATCCAGCTTGGGGGCGGCTTCCGGGGCCTTGGCCTGGGCGGAAACTTCCTGGGCGGAGAGAACCTTTTTACCCTTGGTCCGCCGGTACTGGCCGCCGTAACCCAGCAGCATGGGGATAAGGGTGTCCTTGACCGTGTGAATATCCCCGGAGATGGAGCCCGAAGGCTTCTGAATAAAGTCGCTCGCCCCCAGGGCCAAGGCCTCCATCGTAATCTCCGCGCCCCTGGCGGCGATGGAGGAGAGAATCACCACGGGAATCTCCATGCCCAGCTTTTTCCGCTCCCTGAGAAATTCGATGCCGTTCATTTCAGGCATCTCCAGGTCCAGGCAGATCACGTCCGGGTTTACCCGGGCTATCTTGTCCAGGGCGAAACGGCCGTTCATGGCCTTTTCGGCGATGACAAGACCGGGCGTCTCCTCCACCATCCGGCCTATCAGGTTACGCATAAGCGCCGAGTCGTCAACAATCAGTACCCCAATCTCGTCAGCCACCGTATACTCCTTACCGGGGGGCCCAAAACCCGCTTGCGCGGGGGTGCCCTCCCCTGCCCCTCCGGGCAGCCTTGCTAGCTCAGACCCACTTCCGGTACAACGTGGCCCACTGGGTCTTTATAAACTCAAACTGGGTATCCATACCAAAGAGCGATTCCGAATGCCCTATGAACAGGAACGACTTACCGGACATGGATTCCCAAAAATGATTTATCACATTGGCCTGGGCCGCCTCGTCAAAATAGATGATCACATTCCGGCAGAACACCAGGTCGAGGCCCCGCAGACCCGCGTCATTCTTCAAATTATGGTAGTCAAAACGGATCCGGGACTTGATATCCTGATGCACCGTGTAGCCCCCCTCAACCTTGTCGAAGTACTTCTTGAGGTAACTGTCGGGGATTCCTACAATCTTGCTTTCGTTATAAAGCCCCTCCTTGGCCGTCATAAGGCACTTGAGGCTGATGTCGCTGGCCACAATGTCGTACTTCCAGGGCGGAGGCAGAATTTCACTCAGAAGCATGGCGATGGTGTAGGGCTCCTCCCCGGTGGAACATCCGGCGCTCCATATTTTGATGGTCGTACTGCCGGAATTCTTCTTGATATTCATCAATTCGGGGATAACGTGTTTCTCCAGACAGTCAAAATGAGCCTGATTACGGAAAAACCGGGTTAAATTCGTGGTGATGGAGTCCAGGAAGCTCTTCAGCTCCTCCTTGTCCCGCGAAAGTTGGGAAAAATACTCCTTCACCGTCGCGACTTTGTTCTCCCTAAGCCGCTCCCTAAGCCTGCTTTCCAGAATAGCCCGGTTGGTGGCCGTAAAATGAATGCCGCTTTCGTTGTAAATCAGGCTGCGATACTGGTCAAAGTCCGCATCGGAAAAAAACACATCATCTGCCATGATTCTATACTACGTTTTGCGTAACCCCCTGTCAATTGGACGGGGAGAGCGCGTTTGCCGGGCAGACGGCGCGGTCTTGTCGGCAAAGGTGAGGGCGGGTTGTACCGGCCCGGCGGCGAGCTCGATGCTCTTGCCCGGCGGCGGATACACCCCGCCCTCAAGTGTTTCGGCAAGGGGGTGCGCCGCCTGTCCGGCGGTCCCGCAGGGGTCCTGCGCTCAAGGCCCCTGCCCGCCTGGGGGCGGCGCGAAGCGCTCCGGGGGGCCGGGGGCGTTGCCGCTGAAAACCGCAAAGCGGTTTTCAGCTTGGGAGTTTGCGCGGAGCGCAAACTCCAGGGAGAGAGCACGGGGCGTTGCGGGGTGTCCCCGCTGTGGGGGTAGCGGAAGACCCCGCAGGGCCGCAGGCCCGAGGAGGCTGGAGCGCAGGGGGCTTGGCCCCCTCCTCATTCCTAACTTCCCTTTGACAGGCGGGGAACCTTTGGTTTATACTGATCCGCAGAAGGGCCGCCAAAGTTTTTGCCCCCTTCGGCCATGGGCGGTGAGAAGCCTCTTGCCCCCGGTGGCGTTTACTATACCTAACCTTAGGGATCAAGACGGGTTCTGATCCGGTGAGGGGCGTATGAATGCTGTTCGCAGTTACCTGCACCGCTTTAGCCCCGCGCCGCGCCCGGACTTGGCAGGGGGAGCAGCATGACCGCAGAAATAACAGCGGCGCCGGAAATTACCGCAAAGGGCGCGCAGGACGGGGTCTTCATAGACCGCCTCTACATTGAGGGGCTTCTGGAAGAAGCGAAACACACGGGGGATGCGGAGATACGCCGCATCCTGGACAAGGCAGAACGGTTCGAGGGGCTCAACCACATAGAAATCGCCTCCCTGCTTGCCGCGAAGGACCCCGCCCACATAGCGCGCATCTTTTCCATTGCCGGGAAGATCAAGCGCCACATCTACGGCAACAGAATCGTGCTCTTCGCGCCCCTCTACGTAAGCGATTACTGCGTCAACCGCTGCTCCTACTGCAGCTACAACTGCGGGCACGACTTCAACCGGCGCAAACTCACCATGGACGAAGTGCGGGAAGAAGTAAAAATCCTCGAGCAGATGGGCCACAAGCGCATCGCCATGGAGGCGGGGGAACACGACGAAGAATGCCCCATCGAATACATCCTGGAATGCATGAAAACCATCTATGCCATGAAATTCGAAAACGGCGAAATACGGCGCATCAACGTAAACATCGCCGCCACCACGGTGGAAAATTACCGGAAACTCAAGGAAGTCGGCATAGGCACCTACATACTCTTCCAGGAAACCTACCACCAGCCCACCTACGAAAAAGTGCACCTGGGCGGGCCCAAGCGGGATTACGCCTACCACCTCACCGCCTTCGACCGGGCCCAGGAGGGCGGCATAGACGACGTGGGGGGCGGCGTCCTCTTCGGCCTTGCGGACCCCTACTTTGAAGTCCTGGCCCTCATGATCCACAACGAACACCTGGAGCAGCGCTTCAACGTAGGCTTCCACACCATATCGGTCCCCCGGCTCTGCCCCGCCGACGGCATAAGCATGGCGGACTTCCCCAACCTTGTGGACGACGCCGTCTTCGAGCGCATCGTTGCCATCATACGCCTCGCGGTCCCCTTCACCGGAATGATCCTCTCCACCAGGGAGAGCCACTTGATGCGGGAACGCCTCCTCAAACTCGGCATCTCCCAAATCAGCGCCGGGTCCAGCACCGGGGTGGGCGGCTACCGCCAGCGGCAGCTCCGCGAAAAATCCAGCCCCCAGTTCAACATCAACGACGACCGCAGCGCCCCGGAGATCATCTCGGAACTCATGGACGACGGCTTCATCCCCAGCTTCTGCACCGCCTGTTACCGCAACGGCCGCACCGGGGACCGCTTCATGGCGCTGGCCAAGGCCGGGCAAATCAAAAATGTCTGCCTCCCCAACGCGCTCATGACCCTCTGCGAATACGCCATGGACTACGGGGACGGCCCCTTCAGGGCCAAGGCCGCCGCCGCCATAGCACGCGAACTGCCGGGCATCAAGAACGAAAAGACGCGCCTCCGGGCCGGGGAAAACATGGAAAAGATACGCCGGGGGGCCAGGGACTTCTACTTTTAAGGGCGCATCCCCGCCAAGGCCGCTTGCGGCCTTGGCGGGGACCGGGCTATCCGGGGAAGAGCCCGCTCACCGGTTCGCGGGGGAGGCTACCGCTCCGGCCCCGGCTGCGCCGTGGCTGCTCCGCACCCCTCCTATCCCTTGCGCGGAAGACCCCGGCTCGGGCAGGCAAGCCTGCCGGGACCGGGCTATCCGGGGAAGAGCCCGCTTACGCAATGAGCATAATAAACGGGTATCCAAAGATAAAAAATCCGTAACTATTCAGTCGCCTCCATACTAAAAGGGAAGACCGCTTCCGCGGTCAATTAAGAGAGCATAAGGTTTTGGGAGAAAAGAATGCTGAAAGCGGAAAAGCGGTTAAACCTATTGATTTGACCTAATCAAGGTACCAGCAACTCCATCAACTTCCGCCCGTTCCTGACAGCCTGGCCCCGCCGGTGGTTGTTGAAGTACACCAGCACCCGGTCCGCCTTGGCGGCCATACGCCTGATGCGCCCCTCCCAGGCTTCCAGTTCCCCGTCCGAATAGAGGTAGTCGTAGCGGGCGGCGGAATCCGTACCCCACCAGGCTTTCCCGTTCCGCCCGTGGAGCCGGACATAGGCAAGGGGGGCGGTAACCGCCTCCAGCGTGGGGGGAAGGCCCCTGAGGTCCGGCATATCCAGCGAAACCAGGGCCGCCTCCCGTTTGCGCAAACCCTCGATGACCCTCGTGTTGAACCAGCGGGCATTGCGGAATTCCACCGCCGAGGGCAGGCCCGCAAAATACCCCAGCAACTTGTCCAGATAGCGCCGCTGTTCCGCCTCATAGTGGAAGGAGTAGGGGAACTGGAAGAGCGCCGCTCCCAGCCGCCCCGCTTCCCGCAGGGGTTCAAGGGCCTCCAAAAAAGCCTTTGCCTCCCCCTCCCAGGCGCCGGGGTCTATTTTGTGGGTCAGGGTTTCATGGGCCTTGACGGAAAACAGCCCCGGCCCGGCCCCCTCCAGCATGGCCCCCATCCGCTTTGCCGTGGGCCTTTGGTAGTAGGTGTAGTCCAGTTCCACCGTGGGGAATATTCCGGCGTAGCGGGAAAGGAAGTCCCCTGTTTTGGCCCCCTCCGGGTACACCGGGCCC
>JAISQV010000053.1 GCA_031273985.1 Spirochaetaceae bacterium
ATCCTGTAGAGCCGGGCGAAGAGGCCGTCCCGGGCCAGCAGTTCTTCCCCGGAGCCCTCCTCCACGACACGCCCCCGGTCCAGCACGGCGATACGGTCCGCCCCCAGGACGGTTCTGAGGCGGTGGGCTATGACGATCACCGTCCGGTCCTTCACCAACGCCGAAAGAGCCTCCTGAATCAGGGTCTCGTTCTCCGGGTCCAGGGAGGCGGTGGCCTCGTCGAGGAGCACGATGGGGGCGTTTTTGAGGAGGGCCCTGGCGATGGATATGCGCTGGCGCTCCCCGCCGGAGAGGGTGGAGCCGTTTTCGCCTATCACCGTGTCGTAGCCCTGGGGCAGTTCCCGGATAAAGTCATCGCAGCGGGCCATGGCAGCAGCGGCGTACACTTCACTGTCACCGGCCCCCTCCCGGCCTATGCGGATATTGTTCTTCACCGTGTCGTTGAAGAGCACCACATCCTGAAATACAAAACTCATGTACGACATCAGGGTCTCGGGATCTATGTCCCGGATGGCTTTTCCGCCTATGAGAATCTCCCCCTCCCGCGTGTCCCAGAAGCGGGCGATGAGCCGGGACAGGGTGCTCTTGCCGCTCCCCGAAGGCCCCGCCAGGGCGGTAACGCCCCCCTGGGGAATAAGCAGATTCACGTTTTTGATCACATCCTCTTCGCCGTAACCGAAACTGACATTTCTCAGCTCTATGTTGTAGTGGGGGAGGGTGATTTTTTCCTCCCCCCTCATGACCGGCTCCCGGCGCAGATCCCGCATACGTTTGGTGGAAACCAGCATATAGAAAAATTCCGGCAGCAGGGTGAAGATGATGATCAGGGGGGAGTAGATCCTCGCGCTGATCAGGATAAAGGTGAGGAAGGGGATGACGCCGAGGCTGCCGCCGGTGAGGAGGAGGACCCCGGTCAGCACCACGAGGCCTATGCCCGTCTGCATGATCATCATGGCCAGGGTGATGAAGATTCCGGTGAAGCCCTCGAAGCGTATCGCCTCCCCCATCATGGCCCGCAGTGCCCCTTCCAGGGCCTGGGATTTTTCCCCGGAAAGCCCGAAGGCCTTGACCACCTTGATCCCCTCAAGGTACTCCTGCACCTCGCCGGAGACGGCAAGTTTGGCCAGCACGTGGCGCTCCCCAAAAACAGCCTGGAATTTCCGGCTCCCCAGGATCAGGGCCAATGAAACCGGCAGCGCGGCAAAGAGGGCCAGGGCCATGCGCCAGTCGTAGAAGGCCAGGAGGCCGCAGGTACAGGCCGCGGTGATAATGCCGGCAAAGAGCCCCGGCGCCACGTGGCTCATGGTGTGCTCTATGGAGGTGCAGTCCGCCATAATATTGGCGGTCAGCTCGGAGAGGTCCTTGTTATTGAAGAAGCTCAAGGGGAGCCGCCGTATGTGCTCCGCCACTTCCAGCCGGATCTTCTCCGATTCGCCGTAGGCCACGGTATAGGTTTTCCGGTATTCGCTCCGGTACGCGAGGAAGTACAACACCGCAGCGGCGAGGCCGAGGCCGAGGAGCAGCCAGAGCCGCCCCCGGTCCAGCCCCCCGGAAGCGCCGCCCGTCAGCGGGGCAAGCAGGGTCATGATGGTCTGAATGATCATGACGAAGGGCAGGAGCAGGGAAAAATGGGAAAGAACCGCCGCCCGCACCCCCCGTTTGAAGTCCCGCCAGCCTTCGTCCGAGAGGCCCAGCGTTTCTTTAAGGTTAAACATATACGTCTCCTTGTCGATGGTTTGCCGCTCTGTCTTATGGCTCAAAACCTGAAGACCCCTTTGACCCACAGGCAGCTTAAAGCCCTGTAGGCCGCGTAACTTCCCCGGTTATCGATGCCCCCGGTAAAAAAATCGCTTCCCAGGGAAAGGCTTAACGCGTCGGTCAGGGCATAGACGGCGGAAACGCCGGAGGCGGTATCAAAATCGGCCAGGTCCAGATAGCACCAGAGCGAGAGGCTCAGCGTTTCCCGGAACAGGCCCCTGGCGATCCGCAGGCTCAGCCCGTTTTTCCGCCAGGGCCGTTCCGTTCCGCCGCCGCGGGCGTCCGGGAGCAGGTCCTCGTAATACTGGGCGGAAAGGGTCCAGCCCGAAGGGGTCCAGTCCACGCCCGCCAGAGCCTGAAGCCTCTGCTTCTCCGCCGGCTCAGCGGCTTGCCCGGCCGCCAGAGCCGCCGCCGTTTCCTCCGGGCTGCGGTCATAGCGGCCGCCCCCGGTCCAGGCCGTTTCCAGCCGCAGGAGAATTTCACCGATGGGTATGCCGGCGTCCGCTCCCAGGGTGAGGGTTCTTGCGTATCCCGGCGTAACTTCCATTCCCGCCGAAGTTATTTTTTTACTGGTATGGGGAACATCGTTCCAGCCGTAAAACCCGCTGAAAGAAAAATCCAGGGCCGGGGTGTAGCAGGCAATACGGAGGCCGTATTCCCCGTCGGCGATAGTCTGCGGAAGGGCGGCATCCCTTATGGAAACCGGCAGGGTCCCCCCGCCCATGTCAACCGATGAGGGGTAAAAAATACTGTAGAGGGGGTTTCCGGCATTTTCAGGGAGCCGGGCGGGGGTAAAGAGGGGAAGCCACAAAACCTCCAGGGCAAGGGCCTGGAAAGAATACCGCAGCCTGACGCCGTCCGCCGCCAGGCGGCTTCCGGCAAAATCCAGCCCCGCGTAGGCGCTGAGGTTTTGGGGGCAGACCACGTCGGTGAGAATGAGGCCGTCGGCCACGCCCCAGGAGACCAGCTGCCTCCCCAAGCGGAAGCTGAAGCCCCCGGCCCCCCAGTCCGCCCAGGCTTCCCCCAGAACAACGCCGCTGCGCCCGGGGCTTATGCCGTTGTACTCCGCGGAAAGGGAAACAAAGGCCGCGGCTCCTCCGGCGTAGACATTGATCTCCCCGGTAAAGGCGGCGCGGGAATCGGTCAAAGCCGCAGACTTCGAGAAGGGCAGGGCGTGGAGGGTTTCCACGGCCCCGTGTAAATCAACTTCGGCCTGGGCGGCAAGGGGGAGGACGGCAACGCATAACAGCGCCGCGAAAAAAGCTCCTTTCACCGCCCCCGCTCCAGGGTCGTTACCGCAAAGAGGCTGTCCTCCATGGGCAGGTTAAAGGTAATATCCGACATTTCTATCACCGTAGAATGCCTGTTCTGCACATTGGTCATTTCCATTCTTTGGGCGGTCCAGATGCCGTCAATCTGCCGGATGCCGGAAACCCGCAGCGTCTTGAGCAGCCGGTCCTGACGGTCATAGTAATCCACCGCGCTGATGATATACGAATCCTTGCGGACCCAAATCACCCTCCGGCCGTAGGGGTCCCGGCTGTCCCTGGGCCGCGCCTCAACCCTCCAGCAGGGCTCGCCCTCAAGGGCCTCTTCCCCGCTGAGGGCAAAAGTATCCTTGTCGAGGCTCCGGCTCCCCATATCCTCATAGGTAAAATCGGTGCCCATAAAATCATCGTTTTTCCCCGATCCGCTTATGCGTCTGACCCGCCTCATCGCCGGCAGGTAAAGCCACATATCATCATCCCTGTCATCATTGTAGGAAAAAGACAGATACCCCGTACCCGCCACATCCCGGGGGCTCTGAAAGATCATGAGTATCTTGTCCGTGTCCCCGTAGTCCCTGAAATAATACGAAACTTCCCGGACCCTGGGAGCGCCCCGTCCGCTCTCAAGGGTCATAGTCAATTTGTATTGAGCCGTATCCCCGGCGTACCGCTCATCCGCCAGTTTCATAATGTCGTAGCCGTTAGGCGTCTGGGCGGAAACTTGCATCCTTCCGGCTATCAACAGTAAAAATGCCGCGACAGTAAAAAATTTTTTGGCTTTCATGCACACCTCTCCTTAATATGCAATAATGATCGTAACCACAACGGACCTTTGGTCCGACCACACAGATCTCACAGATGGAAGGGAAAGAGGAAGAGAACCACAAAGGAGCACGAAGAGCACAAAGGAAGAAAATGAAGTTTTCAAACAAAAACCTTCGTGTCCTTCGTGTCCTTAGTGGTTAAAATT
>JAISQV010000055.1 GCA_031273985.1 Spirochaetaceae bacterium
AGAAGCCCCTCCGCGTCCAGCGTAAAGGGCCGCCCCCTGGCGTTCCAGGCCTGAATCCGCACCGCCGAAGGCCGCTCCACATCGGCCCACACGCCGGGAATGGAAAGACAGCCCTCCTCGTACTTTGTCAAAGACTGGGAAGTTTCGGCAATCGTAGGATTGATGAACACCCTCGGCTCGTCCCCTTCAATATGCACCACAAAGATACGCTTCATCAGCCCCACCTGCGGCCCGGCAAGCCCCACCCCCTGCCCGGCGTGGAGCGTCTCAATCATATCCTCGGCGATACGCTTATACTCACTGTCAATAGGCGCAATGACCCCGGCCTTCTGCCGGAGCAACTCATCGCCCAGGGTAATAATAGTCATATGCTGTAATCATAACACAGAAAAGGCCCGCCGGTTAAGACATATGGCGGGGAGAAGAGGAAGAAGTCAGGAATTAAGAGGGCGCATCCCCAGCGCTCCGCGCTGGGAACCGGGCTATCCGCTCCAATCTTTTATGCCCGTACCGGGCATAAAAGGATTTCCGCTTCTATCAGCCCCTTCGGGTCCGGCAATTCGCGGTAAGGATTTCGGCGCTGCTATTCAGCAGCGCGGAATTGTCCCTTGAGCGGAAGAGAGGACGGGGCGTTGCGGGGTGTCCCCGCACGGGGGTAGCCGGAGACCCCGGACCCGCGAAGCGGGGAGGAGGCTCAGGCGTAGGGGGCTCGGCCCCCTCCCGCTTTAGAGGCTGAACTCCTGCTTTCCCCCCTGGAAACCTTCTATGGTGGCTTTGGCGCCGCTTTCGAAGTAGAAAAGGGTGAACTTGCCGTCACCGACCGAGTACATTCCCTTCAGCGCGGGGGAGTGGTCGAGGGCCTTTTCCTGGGTGGCGGCGGAGTCGTCGAAGGCAACTTTGCCCCAGGCCCTGAGCCACTGGCCGTTGGGGGCAAAGGCGCAGATTTCGATTTTGGGGTTGGCCGCCATTTGTTTGTACATCGGCTTGGTGTTGTTGGTGGAAAAGTAGAGACGGCCATTGTGAATCATGGAAAATCCCATGGGCCTAAGCCGGGGCTGATCACCTTCAACGGTAGCCAGGTAGAAGGTTTTGGCCTCCTGCAGAAATTTAAGTACTTCTTCCATTGCGTTCCTCCAGTTTTTTTTGGCCCCGCGGACAAGCCCCGGCGCTCATGATACCGGGGGAGTATAACAGGTTTTTTCCGGCGGGGCAAGGAAAATTGCGCCGGCCCTCCCCGCATCCCTGGAGGGGCCGGAACTCCGGCTTCAGGCGGGCAGCGCCCCGGCGCCGCAGCACTTCTTGTATTTCTTGCCCGAGCCGCAGGGACAGGGATCGTTCCGCCCCACCTTGGGGCCCGCCCTGACCATCGTTACCGGCGCCACGGCCCCCTCATTGTAGAGCCACTCCCCGTCCACCTTCTTGAACTGGGCCGTCTCATGGTGGACATCCCTAAGGCCGTTCCGCTCGTAGACAGCCTTAAATTCCACGGTTCCCTCGGTATCCTCCGCCCCGCCCTTCCCGGTGGAAAGAATCGTAAGCCCCAGCCACGTTGACTGCTCGCTCCAATCCCGCGTGGACTTGTAATCAATGTCCACCTTGCTCTCATCCTTCACGCAGGTGGCAATGATAAAATCGACGGCATGCTCCACATAGGCGGAGTAACGGCTCCGCATAAGAGCCTCCGCGGTGGGCGCCTTCCTCACACCCAGAATATAGGGTTCGCAACATTCGCCATAGGCGCGGCCCGAGCCGCATGGACAATCTTTCATGCCCCCATTATACCCGAAACGCCCCCTATGGGCACCAGGGGAAGAGAGCAAGGCGGCGTTTTGCGGTTTCTTTTGATCCAGGGCCGGATCGAACGGCCGACCTGCCGCTTAGGAGGCGGCCGCTCTATCCACTGAGCTACTGGACCCTGGCAGCCTATTGCACTTGTAGATTTTTTGCATATTCATGCAAAAAATCCCGATTAACGGGCATGCCTACGGAGTTTGCAGGGTAAAAAATCGCCTTGCAGGCGATTTTTGAGGTTTCATGCGCGAAGCGCAACAAACTCCTGGCTCAGAGTACCCCCGGAGCCGTCCGCTGTCAATGCGGCGCTGGGCGGCAGGGCAGAAAAACCCGGCTGTCCCGCCGTGGGGGCAGCCGGTAAGGAGGCGCCTGGAAAGCGGCGGAAACTCCGGCGCAGCCCAGGTAACTACACTGAACACCCATGCCTGAAGCAGGGTAGAGCCGGGGCCGCGACACCCCGCGGCATTTGCCTGGCTCCGCCCGGTCCCCGGCATACTTTGACAGAATTCCCGGCCCCCTCCCCCGCCCTCCCTCGCACAAGCGAGTTCTTGGCGGGTTCTTGAGCCGCTTGAGCCGCTCAGCCCAAACCGCGCCGCGGGTTCATCCCCGCCATATACCGGCGCGTTTAACCGTGTGGGGATGCAAATGGCTCCTCTGCTTTACATTCCGGAATCTCTTCCCAAACCGGGGGCGGGGAAGGCCGGAGTGAACACCGGCGGAAAGCAGGGATGCGCTGCCCCGCCCCCCGGAGGGGGATAACTCACTGAGGCAAAACTCCCCGAGACTCCTCCGCAGCCCCTCCCTGGGAGCATACAGAAGACGGACGGCAACCTTGCCTACACTCTTGGTAACAAAAACGGCGGAATCCTCCCCCGCAATGGCGTTTCCCCCTGCCGGAATCCTCCCGGCGGGAAGGGTATAGAATCCCATCCTCCGGTCAAGGACCGTTGCTGCCGGAGCGGGGAAGCTGACAGCGCTCTGTTGAGACATGAAAATTCCCTCCCCTGGCGGGTTTTGGGAAAATACCGGTTACTGAAGCACACAGATAAACGGCTTTCTCCGGGCCTAATCCTCGAAGCCCGGAAGAATCAGCGGCATTCTGCGCCGCCTTTTAACAATCGTATACCAAAGTCTCCTGACTTAGGGACCGGCTTGCAGCGTCCGGCTGCAGCCTGCCCGCCAAACCTTCCCGGCGCACCGGTGGTTGTACAGGCGGACAGAACCCCAAGGCTCCGCCCCATTACAGTTACGGGTTAGCAGGGGAATCTCACCCCCCTTCCTCTGAAATATACACTGTAATATATACAGCCCCTTGGCATATATGTCAAGCTTGCGCATTAAGGAGGCAGGAATTCTAAGTTTAACATGGCAGAACGCCTTAAAAAATTACCGGGGGTCCTGTCAGCCGGGAAGAAATGCCTAAGTTTTCAAACTTAGAATTCCTGTTAAGGAGGGGGCCGAGCCCCATATGCGTACACATAAGATTATAATCACAGACCACACGGACGACACTTTCCCATTAGTTTTTGAGGGAAAGTAGACTATTGCTTCGATAACCTATCCTGAATCTATAAGAATCCCCGTAATTCGCGGGTTTAGGGTGGAAGAAG
>JAISQV010000099.1 GCA_031273985.1 Spirochaetaceae bacterium
TCATGGTTTCCTGTTTTTGTCCTGCATCTTCTTCGTCCGGTTTTTCCAAAGTTTCTACCGGCAAGGCTATTACCCGGACAGACTTCCAAGTGGGTGGTATATCAATTACCGCGCCAAGCGCTTCTGCGCTAATAATTTGCTCTATGGCTTCCATGTTTATTGCTCCTCACTTCAATTATATGTTGATCCGCTGGTTTCCCCATTATTTTTCCCCTACGGGAATTATTTTAAGGCTTTCAATGCCCCGGTCGTCTACGATTTTTACCGCCACCAGGGTATTTTCTTTAACCGTAAAGTAAAGGGAAGGGATTCTACACCATGGTATTTTTCGATAAGGTCCTGGTCGATTTCGGCTTCACCTATGGCCTGGACGGAGCGGATTATTTTGTGGGGGTTTATTACTTCGTGGATATGGATAGAAGAGGTGGGGACCGTGAAGGATGTGCCCTCTTTTTTGCCCGCCCATTGCAGGGAAGGGTCTATGTGGGGGTCATAATCATACTTTTCTTCGGGGCTGGCCGCCATGTCGTATTGGGCCATGCCTACGGGAGGTATGTTGGCCCGGTCGTATTCATCGTGGGTGTATGCGTCTACCTGGCGGAGTTTATCGGTGTCGATGGATTTTTCAGGCTTGGGCATGGGAGGGCTCCTTTCTTGCGGTATCAGCGTATATCATTTAATACCTGACCCATGCCATTGTTATATGGCAAATTTGATTTTAGAAATTGGGGGAACTCCAGGGAACATATATCCTGCCCCCTAATAATAACAAACCACAACCCACCCGGCTAGGGGGTTTGGCAGAGAGCACGGGGCGTTGCTGCTGAAGCCGCTTTGCGGCTTCAGCTTGGGAGTTTTGCTGCGCAAAACTCCGGGATGGGGCCGGGGGGCGTTGCGGGGGGGACTCCCCCCGCACGGGGGTAGCGGAGAAGCGTTTTCGGCTATGCCGCAAACCTTCGGAGCGCAGGGGGCTCGGCCCCCTCCTTCCCCTCCTCTCTTCTCACTCCTCACTTCTGGGTGTAGCATGGGGCCATGAATGTATGGGACGCCCTGCGGGACGGCTACACGGAGCCGGTTCGGGATGTGTTGTGGGGGCATATCTATATGACGGGGGGCCTGGCGGACTTGATACGGACCGGGGCTTTTACCCGGCTTAACCGCATACTGCAACTGGGGCCGGCTTACGGGATTTATCCCGGCGCCACGCATACGAGGGCCTCCCATTCCATAGGCGTGTACCATCTGGCGCGGCGGCTTTTGCTGGGGCTGGCGGAGCGCGGGGCCGACGCGTGGCTTTCCGGCGAGGGGGTGCTTTCCTTTCTCTGCGCGGCGCTTCTGCACGATCTGGGGCATTTTCCCTACACGCACTCCCTCAAGGACCTGCCCCTGAGAACCCACGAATCCCTGGCCGCGGGGCTCATGGTTACGCCGCCCCTCAAGGAGCTGATAGGCGCCGCCGGGGGGAACCCCTACCTGGCCGCGGCGATTGTGGACCCCCGGTCGGGGCTCTACGAGGGGAACGAGGCGGGGATGGCGGAGCTCGGTTTTTACCGCAGGCTGCTCTCCGGCTGCCTGGACCCGGACAAGCTGGACTACCTGAACCGGGACGCCCGTTATTGCGGCGTTCCCTACGGGGCCCAGGATGTGGATTTTGTGTTCAGCCGCCTCTACCCGCACCCGGAGCGGGGGATGGATATAGATTCCAAGGGGATTCCCGGCGTGGAATCGGTGCTTTTCGCAAAGTACCTCATGTACCGCTCCGTCTACTGGCACGTCGGGGTGCGCTCCTCCACGGCGATGATCAAGAAGGCCCTTCTGGGCGGCCTGCGGGACGGTATTCTAAGCCGGGACCAGCTCTACAATCTGGACGATCAGGGGCTTATGGGGCTTATGGCGGGCCTTGCGCCGGGCTACCCGCTTTTCAAGATGGCGGCCCTGGTCCGGGACGGGCGGCTCTACAGTGTGGTGGGGGAGTTCCCCTTTGACGAGAGGCGGCACGGGGTTCTTGCCGATGCCGCGCTGCGGTACCGCTACGAGCAGGCCCTGGCGGTGGAGCTTTCCGCGGGGCGGGCCATGTCCATCCCCCCGGAAAGTATCATCATCGATGTTCCCGAGCCGGTGAGTTTTGAAACGGGCCTCTATGTTACCGATGAGGATCGTGATTTTGCGGAGAGTTCCTCGGTATTTGCCGGCGGGATGGTAAAGAATTTTGTCAAAGCCCTGAGAATTGTGCGGATTCTTGCGGATCCGCTCTTTGAAAACAAGATAAAAAGCCGCAAAGACGCTGCCGCTATCTTGCATGAAGGGCAAAATTGGTTGAATATTATATAATGAAGCGGGACTCTCCGCTAAAATGGGGGCAGGCAGCGTATTATGTTTGAGGAAATTCACAATACCACGGAAGACATGGTTTTTGCCCTGGTGAACGAAATCTGCGATTCCATTGAGACCCACGGCGGCGCGGACCCGGACAGTATCTGCACTTGTCAGCAGTGCCGCCAGGATACGGCTTGCTATGTGCTGAACCGCACCGCGCCCCGCTACCTGGTGTCCAACCGGGGGGTGGTCCGGGTGGAGCAGACCACCATTGACCGGCAGCAGTACACGGCGGACATTACCGCCCTGATCTGGGAGGGCCTCAAGCGGGTCCACCACAACCGGCGCTCCACGACGCACGTACCGAACCGCGGGGAAAAGGCGCAGATAACCGGGCCGGTATTCAACTTTCCCACGATAATCGGGCGGCTCCTCAACGGCAGCAACTTTGAGCCCCTGGCGGGGATCACCGTGGAGCTGCGCCGGGAGGGGGAGCTGGTCCGGGTGCGGGACCAGAACTGGCAGAATCCCTACAATCTGGTGGCGAACACCGAGGGGACCTTTACGTTTTGGCCCTACCCCCTCGCCGCCGATGCCGAGGGGCTCCGTTCCTCTTTTGAATTTTCAATCCACGTTGAGGCGGCGGGCCTTGAGACGCTGATTCATTTCTTCAGTATCCCCGTGATCAGCGAGGATAAGCCGGTAGAATCCTATTCCGGCACCCGGACCTTCAGGCTGCCGGACCTCTATATGTTCCCCCCCGGTGAAAGCGGAAACGCCTATATCGATGCCCCGGATTGATCCCGGCGCAGAGTCTGCAATCAAACTGTGAGCAGCAAGGAGAAGATCAGCCATGCGGTTGGCGGTTCCAAGTTCAGCCTTCGATTCGGAATACGGGCGCATCCCCGGCGCGAAGCGCCGGGGACCGGGCTATCCGCTTCAATTTTTTTTGCCCTATGGGGGCAAAAAAAGATTTCCGCTTCTATCCCTTGCGCGGATTCACCGGCAAGGTTTCATACCCCGAATCGAAGCTTTCAGTTATGTTAATAAGGCGTATGCATAAGTGTAATGCCGGCCGTGCACTAACGGCGGTTTTGGCTGCCCTGCGGCGCTAAAAAAAGACAGGAGATACAACGGTGAAATTGATATTCCTGGGGCCCCCCGGAGCGGGCAAGGGAACCCTGGCGGCCCTGGCGGTGGATCTGCTCAAGGCGCCCCACATCAGCACGGGCAACATTTTTCGCGCCGCCA
>JAISQV010000100.1 GCA_031273985.1 Spirochaetaceae bacterium
GCAGTGAGGAGTTAGGAATGAGGAGTTAGAAGAGGGGAGGGCTCCCCCGCGCAAGCGGGTTCTTGAGCCCCCTACGCTCCAGCCTCCTCGGGCCTGCGGCCCTGCGGGGTCTTCCGCTACCCCCAGTGCGGGGACACCCCGCAACGCCCCGTGATTCCTCTCTGGAGTTTCCCGCCTGAGCGGGCTCTTCCGCGCAAGGGATAGGAGGGGTGCCCGAAGGGCAGACCCGGTGTGAAACACCGGGGCCGGAGCGGTAGCCTCCCCCGCGCAAGCGGGTTCTTCCCCGTATAGCCCGGTCCCCGGCCCCTCCCCCGCGTGAGCGGGTTCTTGGGCCGGGGATGCGCCCCTCTTATCATGAAGCAACGCGCGGACTTGAAACTGGGCGGTTCCTGTGGCACTATGGGGACGGCTCATTTTAAGATCGATGGGGTTTTCTTATGGGCTAATCCAAGGCCGCGGCACGAGAAGGCTACGTTTCGGCGCCGCTCCGGGTATGCATGAATCATTCGGACCCTGCCAGTCTCGCCCTCATTGCCTGTCCGGGGGGGGAGGTTTTTGCCGATGAGGTGGTGCTGCACCTCCGGCGTCAGTATCAGCGCAGAGCCGCAAAAATTTTGGCGGATCTGTCGGAAAAGTACGGACTCGACTCGGCCGGGGTGTTAAGCCGGATCAATTTTATTAACCAGGCCCTCTCCTGCGGTCAGGCGGTTTCGGATTATTTCGAGGCGCATCCGGCCATCAAGGTTGCCACACGCTTTACCTTCTTCCCCAACGGGGAGATCAAGGCGGAGATTGAGGAGCCCGTGCGGGGCAGGGATGTGTACATCATTCAGGACCCGGAGAACCGCTACCCCGTGGCCTTCAACGAGGGGAGTGTTACGAAGAGTCTTTCCGTGAACGATCACCTCATGACGATCATCGTGACGGTGGACGCGGCGCGTCAGGCCGGGGCGGAGCGGATCACCGTGGTTACGCCGGTGTATCCCTATTCCCGGCAGCACCGGAAGAAGGGGCGCGAAGGGGTTACGGCAAGCCGCATAGGAAGTATCCTCGAGGCGCTGGGGGTGCACCGGCTCATTACGCTGGATATTCACTCCATGGAGATAGGGAATTCTTTCAACTGTATGCTGCTGGAGAATCTCCATGCCAGTTACCAGATAACCCGGCATCTTGCGGGGATTCAGGAGATTAAGGAGGGGGACTTTGTGGTGGTGTCCCCGGATACGGGGGCGGTGGACCGGAACAAGTTTTACGCCACGGCCTTCAAGCGGCCCCTGGCCCTGCTCTACAAGGAGCGGGATTATTCGCGGGTAACGAAGGACGCCCTGGATAACAATATAGCGAATATCCGGCTCCTGGGCGATGTGCGGGGCAAGACGGTTTTTATGGCCGATGATATGATTGGTACCGGGGGGACCCTGCTTGAGGCCATGCGTTTTCTCCGGGAACAGGGGGCGAAAAAGGTGATCTGCGCGGTGAGCCTGCCCCTGTTTTCCGGCAGGGCCATCGAGCATTTTGACAATGCCTACGCCGGGGGGCTTTTTTACCGGATCATAGGCACCAACGCTGTCTATCAGGAAGAACTGCTCCGGCGGGAATGGTACGTCAGCGTAAACATCACCAAACTTTTTGCCCGGACTATCTTCCGGCTTCACCAGGATCAGTCTTTGAGTTCCCTGCTCGATAACCGCGCCATAATTGAACGGCTTCTGGCCGAGGCTTAGACGGGGGGCATGGTGTACGCTGCGGACGGCGGGGGCCGGCGGGGATGATTCATCTGCTTGTTGTGCCGGCTTTGGCGGCTCTCGGCATGGCCCTCTATGCCGCCTCGGGGACCAGACGCGGCCTGCCGGATACGGCGCCGCTGATAGCCGCCGCGATCTGCTGTTTTTTGTTGAGTCTCGGTATCTGGTTTTGTTTTAGGGGCTATTCCGGGGCCTTGAGTCTTGCCGGCCTCTATGTGGCCGATATCTGCAATATGATCTTTTCCCCTCTTTGTTTTTGGATACTCTGCAATTCCTTTCCGCAGTTCCGTTTTAGTTCCTGGGCCTGGGCCCTGGTGTTTCCCTGTGTGGTGTTTAGCGGCGTTGTTGTTTCCGGCGCCCTGGTGTCGGTGGAACTTGAAGGAGCCGCAGTGGTCTTCAGCCTTGGGAAAAGCGCCCTGTTTTATGCCTACCTGGGCTACAATCTGTTCGTCCCGCTGCTTGGCGCGGGGCTGCTGCTTTATTACTACGCCACGACCGAGGGGCTGTTTACCCGGCAGCGGAAGGATGTGTTTTTCATGGTGCCCGGTATCCTGGGGGGCGCCTTTCTCCTTTGGTTCCGTTTTGCCGTGCCCCCCTCCCGCATCTTCGGCTGTTTTTATCAGACCGGCTTCCTGCTGACCCTGTATGTTTTGGGCCGCCGCTACAATATTACCGCCATTTCCAGGGGGCGGGCGGAGCGTATTTTTTTTCGCGCCCTGCAGATTCCCTTTGTGTTTTTGAATAGGGACGGCGTGGTGCTTTACGCAAACGCCCCGGCGGAGGAATTTCTCAGCGGTGATGAGGGAGGGATTGCCGGGAAAAGCCTGAGACAGCTTTTCAACTTTACGGGAAAGGCTCCGGGGGAATTTCCCAAGAAGAAGGGGGCCGCTTACGGAGAGAAATATTTCGCGGAGACCCGGAGCGGCGGCATCCGGTGCCACCTGGATATACGCTGCCTGTGGGACCGCTACGATGAATTTTACGGCGCCCTGGCGGAGATAAACGATGTGTCGGAGCAGGAGCTGCTCATTGTCCAGCTTGAGCAGGCAAAGCAGAAGGCCGAAGCCGCCGCCGAAGCGAAGAGTAATTTTCTTGCCAATACCAGCCACGAGATACGCACCCCCATGAACGCCATTCTGGGTATGGCGGAGCTGATACTGCGCAGGGATCTGCCGCAGGATGTGTACGAAAACGCCCTGCACATTAAGCAGGCGGGAACGAATTTGATGGCCATCATCAACGATATTCTCGACTTTTCCAAGATTGAATCGGGGAAGATGGATATTGTTCCCGCACCCTACAGCATCGTTTCCCTGATCGACGATTGTATCAGTATCATCCGCATACGCCTCGCGGAAAAGCCGGTGATTTTTATTGTCAACGCCGCGGCCCGGCTTCCCATGACTCTTTCCGGTGATGAGGTGCGGGTCCGTCAGGTTATCCTCAATCTGCTTTCCAACGCGGTGAAATTTACCCCCCGGGGCTGTATCGTTTTTTCCATAAGCGGGGAGCCCCTGCCCGGCGCGGAGGATGAAATAATGCTCAGCGTACGGGTTTCGGACACGGGAATAGGCATCCGGGAGGAGGACCTGGCGCGGCTCTTCGGGGAATTTGTGCAGCTCGACAGTCACCGTATCCGCAGCGCCGAGGGCACGGGGCTGGGGCTCGCCATTTCCCGCAGGCTCTGCCGCCAGATGGGCGGGGACCTTACCGTGGAAAGCCGCTACGGGGAGGGCAGTGTTTTTACGGCGACCCTGCCGCAGAAGATCATCGATCCCGCGCCCATAGCCGCCGTCAAGCCGGAGAGGATGAAGCAGGTGCTGGTCCGGGAGATTCGCGGCCTCTACGAGGATTCCCTGGCCGCCTCCTTCCGCAGTCTCAAGGTTCCTTTCCGCCTGACCAGGGATAATGAGGAATTTCTAAAGGAGCTCGACACGGGGAACTATGGCTGGATTTTTGTTTCCGCCGGTATTCTGGATCAGGCCGTGGAGGCCCTGGAAAAACGGAAGCTGGATTCTTCCCTGGTGGTTCTGGCGGATGACGGCAATGCCCCGGCGCTTACCCGGCAGCATATTCCCGTTATCCCCATGCCCGCGTGGACGGTGCCCATAGCCTATGTGCTCAACGGCGGCGCCCTGGAGAGTTACTACGAAAAAACCCAGGTCCGCTTCATCGCCCCGGAGGCCCGGATACTGATCGTAGACGATATTGGCACGAATCTTGTCGTGGCCAAGGGCTTGTTGTCCCTCTACCAGATGGAGATTGACACGAGCCTCTCCGGGGGCAGGGCCCTCGAAATGATCGAGGCCCGGGACTACGATATAATCCTGATGGATCACATGATGCCGGAGATGGACGGCATTGAGACCACGGCGAAGATACGGAAATGGGAGCAGGGGCTGGGCCGGGAGAAGACGCCCATTGTGGCCCTCACGGCCAATGCCGTTTCCGGGATGAAGGAGATGTTTCTCCAGGCGGGCTTCGACGATTTTCTTTCCAAGCCCATCGAGATACTGCGCCTGGACGAGATCATGGACAAGTGGATTCCCCCGGCAAAGAAGATAGCCCCCGCTCCCCGGCTGTCCGGGGCTGAGGCCGGCGGCGCTGCCAAGGAGTCTGCCCCGGCGGATGAGGCCCCCCGGAGCCTTGCGGCCAGACTTTCCAGAGCGGGTATGGATGTGGAGCGGGGGATATTTATGACCGGCGGCACGGAAGAGGGTTTTCTTTTGGTGCTGGAGCGCTTTCATGAGGACCTGGAGGAGCGGCTTCCCTTCCTGCGGGATGTCGCCGCCGAAGCGGAGAGGCTTTCGGAGGAGACCTTTGCCTCCTTTGTCGTGCAGGTCCATGCGTTGAAGAGCGCCTTGGCCTCTTTGGGGGCGCTGGAGCTTTCCGCCGCCGCTGCCCGTCTTGAACAGGCGGGGCGGGAGCGGGACAGGGCGCTCCTCTCCCGGGAACTCGGCGGCTTTACCGGAGGGCTCTCCGCCCTGGCGGAACATATAGCCGGGGTTCTCCGGCTTGATGCCCCTTCGCCGGATCCGGCGGAGAGTTACGGGGAGCTTCTTTCGAGGCTCCGGGACGCGATTCTGGAGGAGGAGTCCCCGCTTGCGGACCGGCTCCTCGAAAGGCTCTTCCGGGAGCCCCTGGACGGCAATCTCAGGGCTCTCCTGGTCCGGGTTTCGGAGAAGGTGCTGCTCTACGACTTTGGGGCCGCGCTGGAAATGCTCGACTCCCCGGCTTCGGGCTCCTTCCCCGAAGCCGGCGCTTCATGAATCCGCTTTCTGCCAGGAGGGCCCATGCGCCTTGATGATTTTTCCCTTTTCATATCGGAGCTATGTTCCCGCTCCATGGTTGCCCCGGGCCTGCCCCTGCGCTGGGTCATTATAGCGAACCCCGTGGCCGGAGGCTTTGCGCTTTCCCCCCGCTGGAAGAAGAACCGGCTCAGCCTGGAGGAGACGGCGGTCCGGGCCAGGGCGCAAAACCCCCTCCGTCCAGGCTCCGGCCCGGCGGACCTGGCCCGGCAATCCGGCGGGCTTGTGGCTACCTCGGGCCCCGGCCACGCGGGGCGTATCGTGGAGGACCTCCTTGAGGAGGCGGCGGGGAACCGGGAAGGCTTTTTCTACCTGGTGATCTGCGCCGGCGGGGACGGGACCAGCCGTGAAGCTCTTTCCGCCCTTTACGCCGCGCCGGAGGAACTGCGGAAGCATTGTGCCGTGCTGAGGCTTCCCATGGGGACGGGAAACGACGGCGCCGATTCCTGGAACCTGGGGGAGGCGCTGGACCTGCTCGTCCGGCCCTCCCGGATAGACTGGTCGCCGGCGCTCAAACTCAGCACCGCCGGGGCGGGGAAGGGGCCCTTCCTGGCCTTCAACATTCTGTCCCTGGGCCTTGACGCCTTTGTTACCCACATGACCAACAAGATGAAGGGCCGCTTTCCGGGGGATTCCTACAAGCTCTGGGTTGATATAGCGGCCCTGCTCTACGACCGGATCTACCGGGTGGGTCCCATGAGGGTGCGGGCCTTTGACGGGGAGGGCAGGGTGGTGCAGGACTTTAGGGACACACCCCTACTGTTGGCCGTCGGGGTTTCGGGCCGCCGTACCTACGGCTCCCGGCAGCATATACTGCCCGACGACAGAAATGTCTGCATGATGCGGCAAATGCCACTTTTACGGAAGATAGCCCTCAAGGGTCTCGTCGCTGCGGGCCGCCATATAGCTGAGAAGGAAGCGCTTCTCTTCAACGCCAGCCGGGTGGAGTTTGCCGGGGAGCATCCCGTGCTGGCTCAGATGGACGGCGAAACGGTACGCCTTGAGCCCCAAGACTTTCCGGGGATCATAGAGCTTGGCGCCCCGGTTATTCCGCTGCTGAAAAGGCTGTAGCCAAGGCCGGCGCATATCAATTTCCAAACACCTCAAAATTACAAAATGCTGAAGAATTTTAACCACGAAGGCGAAGAAGGGAAGATAAGGAGAAGAAGGATAAAAAGGTGGCTGGACTTTGTCTGTGCGCCTTCGTGTAACTCCTGGTTTATGTGCGTTGGCCTGATGTTTGCCTCGGCTTCGCGCCTGGCGATTACTGCCGGTCCGGGCGGCGGCGGTAGAGGGCGAAGCTGTAGGCCGGGCCCTCTCCGGCGGGACGGGGGCGCTCCCGGACCAGGAGCCAGTCCCCGCCGCCGAACACGTCGGGGAAGAACCTGTCCCCCCGGGGGGCGGCGGCCACGCGGGTGATCAGCAGGGCGTCGGCCCAGGCCAGGCCCCGCTTGTAGACCGACTCGCCGCCGGCAAGGAAGACCCGGCGGTACCGGGGCCGGGCCCAGTCCAGGGCCGCTTCCAGGCCGGGGAAGAAGCGCTCCGCCCCCGCTTCCCCGGCGCGGGAACTCAGGACCAGGACCTCCCGTCCGGGGAGCCGCCGGCCCTCCGGGGCGGGGATCGATTCCCAGGTCTTTCTCCCCATGATGACGCAGCTCCCCCGGCGGGAGGTCAGCTCCCTGAAACGGGCAAGGTCCTCCGGGATGGACCAGGGCAGGCCCCCCCTGTTCCCGATGACCCGGTTTTCGGCCACCGCCGCGATGATATAAATCACTATGAACCTCCGGGATACGAAAAGAAGCCGCGAAGCATGAATTTACCATGTTCCCGCAATGGATTAAAGGGAACGTAAAGGCGAAAAAAGGGGCCGGATGCCCGGATTTTCCATCATTTTATGTCTAAAAAGGCGTATGAGGCATTGCGGGGTACTGACTTTTTTAGTTTTGGCCCTATCGCGTAAAACAATGTTTGACAAAACGCTATCAGTAAATATTGTAAACTCATGATATAAAGCCGGGAGCGCGAGGCAGACTTGGCCTCGCCTGTACAGTGTTCCCGGTTTGCAGTATGGTCAAAAAGACAAAAGCATCGCCGGTACGGAGGATACTTATTAACGCTCAAAACCGCCGCCTTCCCCGGGGTGTTCTTATCCTGTATGAAGACCGCGATCTCCTGGTGATCGATAAACCGGCGGGCCTTCTTTCCATCGCGACGGGAACGGAACAGGAAAAAACCGCCTACCGGATCATCGCGGAGTATATGCGGAAAAAAGGGGAAAAGCGGCGGCCCGCGGCGGTACACCGCCTGGACAGGGATACATCGGGCCTTATGATCTTTGTTAAGTCAGCCGCCGTCAAGAAAAATTTTATGGATCACTGGGATGAGTTGGTGAGGCTCCGCCGTTATACCGCCCTGGCCGAGGGGGATATACGGACCTCATCGGGCGGAAAGAGCGAGGGGATCATGGACGCGCCCCTGGGAGAGGACCGGGGAGGGCGGGTCGTGGTGAGGAGCGGCGGAAAAAGCGCGGTAACACGGTGGACCCTACTAACCATAAGGGGAAATGACCGGGACGGCCTTTATTCGCTGCTGTCGCTGGAACTGGAAACGGGGCGGCGGAACCAGATCCGCGCCCATTTGAGTCATCTGGGACACCCGGTGGCGGGGGATAAAAAATACGCCGCCCGGACAAATCCCCTGGGCCGGCTTGCCCTGCACGCCGGAACCCTGGCTTTTTTTCATCCCCATGACGGGCGGCTTATGAAATTTGAATCCCCCCTCCCTTCCCTGCCCCTATCCCCCCGGAGGGAATCGGGCTAGAATGCGGGACGGGGGAATGATGCGTATCGTCTCATGGAATGTTAACGGAATCCGGGCCGTTGAAAAGCGCGGCTTTTCGCAGTGGGTCCGGGAGGACTCGCCGGATGTGCTCTGCCTTCAGGAGACCAAGGCCGAGCCGGGGCAACTGCCGGAGGAGCTTCGCGGGCTTAGGGATAGTGAGGGGGAGGTCTACCGGGATTACTGGGCCAGCGCCAAGAAGAGGGGTTACTCGGGGACGGCGATTTTCAGTAGGACCGAACCCCGCTCGGTAAGGACCCTGGGGCTTGCCGACTTTGACGACGAGGGCCGGGTGCTCCAGGCGGACTACGGGGACTTTGTGCTGATCTGCGCCTATTTTCCCAACTCCCAGGACGCGGCGGCGCGGCTTCCCTACAAGCTCGATTTTTGCGCGGCCATGCTGGAACTCTGCGGGGATCTGATCAGCCGGGGGCGGCATCTGATACTCTGCGGGGACTACAACATAGCGCACACCCCCATAGACCTGGCCCGGCCCCATGAAAACGAGGGCAGCGCGGGTTACCTCCCGGAGGAAAGGGCCTGGATGGACACCTTTACCGGGGGCGGGGGCTGCGCCGACACTTTCCGGGAGGAGCACCCCGGGGAGCCCGGCCATTATAGCTGGTGGTCTTACCGCTCCGCCGCCCGGGAGCGGAATGTGGGGTGGCGCCTCGATTATCATTGTGTGGACCGGGCGTTCCTCCCCAGGGTAAAGAAATCGCTGATCCGGGCCGAAGTGAAGGGCTCGGATCACTGTCCCGTGGAAATAGAGCTTCTTTAGAGGGGGCGGCTATGAAGATAAAATACAACGCCCCCACCACGCTGACCTACGCGTTTCTCTGCGCCGCCGTGGTGATTCTGAACCAGACTATCATGAAGGGGCTTACGCAGGCATGGTTTGCCGTGGGCGGGAGGGGAACTTTTTCCTTCCGCAGCGTTCATTCCTGGGTTACGCTTTTTACCCATGTGATAGGCCACGCCGGCTGGGGCCATCTGATTTCCAACTTCAGTTTCATCCTTCTCATCGGCCCCATCCTGGAACTGAGCTACGGCTCCCGCTCCCTTTTCTTCATGATAGCCGTTAC
>JAISQV010000102.1 GCA_031273985.1 Spirochaetaceae bacterium
CCTGGACGGAGCTGTTCTCGAAATAGGGCGCGTACTGCCAGCGGGAATAGACCCGCTCCCCGTGGGCTATGGGTATGCCTATGCGGTCCCCTATCACCTTGGCGAGTTTTGGCGTGGGGGTATTGGGCTCCTCAAAATAGAAAATATTGTACTTCCTGATCCGGTTCCCAATCTGCACCGCCCCGTTGGCATCGGGAAGGGAGTGGTTTTCCGCGATAATATCCACCCCCGGCCCGGCCCCTTCCCGGGCGGCGGCGACCCTTTCCTCAATGAGGTCCAGATAGTAGGGGGACAGGAGCCGGGTCTGTTCCTCCTTGGAAAAACGCTCCCCCTTTTCGTTAAAGGCAAAAAAATCTATCTTTACCGCATCGTAGCCCTCGGCCACAGCCTTTTTGACCACCTCCCGGTATTCTTCGGGCCTGGTCAGAACCTCCTGGTGATCGCTCCACCCGGACTGGAGCTGGCTCGCATAGGAGCGGAGATCCTCCCGGAACTTCCCCCCCAGGAGTTTGTACACGGGCTGCTTAAAAAACTTCCCCTTGATGTCCCAGAGGGCGATGTCTATGGCCGAGATACCCGCCCAGGTAACGGGCCCGCCGTTCTGGCCCCAGAAGATGTTTTTGTAGAGCTTGTTCCAGATAACCTCATGCGCCAGGGGGTCGTCCCCGATAATGAGAGCCGCCAAATCCTTGACCATGCCGAAGGCCGCCGTGGAACCGACCCCATAGGCCAAAGCCGCCTCGCCGTCCCCGTAGATACCCTCGTCGGTATGGATACGGGTCAATACCGGCTTCCAGCCGGGCCTGGCGGTGTCGGCCTGAATAACCTCAACCTTTGTAATTTTCATGCTACCTCCTAATTTTTTTCCCGCACCGTTACCTTGATGTTTTCGGTAAGGGCCTTTTCGGACCATTCATTACCCAAACCGGGAAGCTCAGGAATCGCAAAGCGCCCCTTTACAGGTTTGGGATCATAAATACAGAGTTCCTGGCTTGTTTTGATAAGACTCGCCCGGTGATACTCATGGATAACAAAATTGGGAATCGCCGCCTCAAAATGAAGGGCCGCGGAAGTAGAGAGCGGGCTGTGGCAGACGTGAAGTTGGACGCTGACATCGTAGGTATAGGCCAGGTCCGCGATCTTCTTCGCTTCGGTGATGCCCCCGGTATTCCCCAGATCGGGCTGTATCACCTGGACGGAGCTGTTCTCGAAATAGGGCGCGTACTGCCAGCGGGAATAGACCCGCTCCCCGTGGGCTATGGGTATGCCTATGCGGTCCCCTATCACCTTGGCGAGTTTCGGCGTGGGGGTATTGGGCTCCTCAAAATAGAAAATATTGTACTTCCTGATCCGGTTCCCGATCTGCACCGCCCCGTTGGCATCGGGTTTCGAGTGGTTTTCCGCGATAATATCCACCCCCGGCCCCACCGCTTCCCTCACCGCGGCGACCCGTTCCTCGATCAAGTCCAGGTAGTAGGGAGAGAGGAGCCCGGTCTGCTCCTCGGTGGTAAAATTCCGCCCGTCCCGGTCGTAGGTAAAAAAATCGATCTTGACGGCGTCGTAACCTTCGGCCACCACCTGTTTGGCCACCGCCGCCAGATCTTCGGTTTTGCCCACGGCCTCCCGTTCGGGCCCCCAGCCGAATTGAAGCTGGCTGGCATAGGTGCGGAGATCGTCCCGGAACTTCCCGCCCAGGAGCCTGTACACGGGCTGGTTAAAAAATTTGCCCTTGATGTCCCAGAGGGCAATGTCTATGGCGGAGATACCCGCCCAGGTAACGGGGCCGCCGTTCTGGCCCCAAAAGGTGGTCTTGTAGAGCTTGTTCCAAATAACCTCGTGGGCCAGGGGATCATCCCCGATGATAAGCGGGGCAAGGTCCTGAATCATTCCAAAGGCCGCCGTAGAGCCTATGCCGTAGGCCAGAGCCGCCTCGCCGTCCCCGTAGATGCCCTCATCCGTATAGATACGGAGAATCACCGAGCGCCGGCTGGGCTGGCCCTGGTTGAGCTGCATGATGTCAATTTTTGTTATCTTCATCGTTCCCCCTTATTTTCCCCGGCCCTGAGCCGGTATTACATAGTAATTCCATGTAATTTATATATTATTATTTACATCGAGATAGTAGTAATAGAGGCTCAAAAAAATGTCAAGCCCGCCGGGCAGCCTGCCGGACAATTTTTCAAAAAAATATACGTTTTTCCCAAAACCGGAGCTTCGCCCCCGGGAAGAGGCAGGAGGGGGCCAAGCCCCCTGCGCTCCAGCCTCCTCGGGCCTGCGGCCCTGCGGGGTCTTCCGCTACCCCCGTGCTCTCTCCCTGGCCCGGTAGCTATTCGGGCCGGCGCTGAATCGTCCGCAGCACGGGAAGCAGGGCGGCGGCGGCCAGAATCACGGGGAGCGGGGCGGGGATTCCCGGTTTCAGAACCATGAAGTTGAAAAGACCGTGGAGCAGCACGGCGATAATGAAGCCGGAAACGGCCAGGGCGGGACGGCCGGGAAAACGGTAAAGAGCGCAGGCAACCCGGCCGCCGCAGGCCCCGTGGAGGGGGGCCGCGGTAACGGCCCGGAGCAGGGCTATGCCGAGGCCGGCGGAGGCATAGGACGCCGTCTCAAGGATGGCGAAGCCCAGCCCGGCCACGAGACCCGATGCGGCGGCCTCCGCCTCGCTCAGGGGGGAACCCCGGCGCAGAATCGCAAAAAACAGGGCCAGGACCGCCAGACGCGCCGCCTCCTCGGTGAGGGCTATGCGGACAAAGATTCTGAGCATGAGGCCGCCCCAGGAGGCCGGAAAGAGGGACTGAAGCAGCGCCGCCGGGAGCAGTGTCAGGATACCGGCCAGGAGGGAGCCGAGGAAGCCCAGGGGCCGGAGGGGAACCCCGGCGGCGCTGAACCAGATCCGGACGGCGATCACCGGCAGGGCGGAAAAAAGTATCAGTACCAGGATGATTCCGAAACCGCTCATGGGTAGTTTCATTCTAACGATTCCGCTAGGCTCTTTCCATGCTGATCCTTCTTACGGGGCCCAAACACTGCGGCAAGTCCTCCCTGGCCCCCGTCCTGGCGGCGCTGCTTGGGGGAACCTGGGCCGATCTGGACGCGCGGCTGGAAACAATGACCGGCAGGAGCCCCCGAAGCCTCTACCGGGAAAGCCCGGCCCTGTTCAGACAGGCCGAGGCGGCGGCCCTGGCGGAGCTTCTCACCGGGGAAAACCCCGCCGGCGGCTCCGTCGTTGTGGCGGCGGGGGGCGGAATCTGCGACAACGGGGAAGCCCTGACCCTGCTGAAAGAGCTGCGGCCCTTCATTGTGTACCTGGAAATTTCCGCCGCAACCGCCTGGGAGCGGATTCTGCGCGGCGCGGAAAGCGGCGGGTTACCGCCCTTCCTTGAGGGCGAAGATCCCCGGGAAACCCACCGCATTCTCCACGAACGGCGCGCCGCCCTGTACCGCGCCCTGGCGGACCTCAGCGTCCCGGCGGAGAGCGGGAGCCCCGAAGCCCTGGCCGCCGCAATACGGGCCTCCCTCCCGCATACCCCGCCGCCCTGATTCACGGGAAAGCGCGGATCGCTCCAGCCCCAAGGTCAGCGCATATTTTTAAGTACCTCAAAATCACAAAAATCCAAAGAATTTTAACCACAAAGACGCACAAAGTTTTTAGGTGACTGACACCATATGCGTATACTTATCAAGAAATTAAGCACGAAAGATACGAAAAGAAGAGGAATAATGAGATGATTACTAGTAAAAATTTCGTGCTTTTCGTGTCTTTCGTGGTTAAAATGAATCAAAGTAAACGCACATGGTGACTGACACCAGCGTTGCCGGTGAAAATCCGCTGGGCGTTACGGGGGGCTGCGCGGAGCGCTTCAGCCCGGCAGGCCTGCCCGCCGGAGGCGGGCTCGCGCAAGGGATTGAACGGAAATCCTTTTTTTGCCTAAGGCAAAAAAAGATTGGAGTGAAAGCCCGGTCCCCCTCCCCCGCGAACCGGTGAGCGGGTTCTTGGGCCGGGGATGCGCCCTAAAGACTCCGGCCCGGAAGCCGATAGTTATACCATGATTAGAGGATGGTACACCGGCGCCAGCGGGATGAGGGCCCAGCAGTGGCGGCTCGACGCGGTGGCGAACAACCTCGCCAATGTGGATACCGACGGTTACAAGAAGGACATCGCCGCGCACCGCGCCTTTCCGGAGCTGCTCATGCGGCGTATGTCCGATGACGGGGTTTATCCGCATCCCTTCGGCTCCGGCGATGAGGCGCCCGTCATAGGGCGGCTGGGCACCGGGGTGGAGCTCAACGAGCTTTTTACCGATTTTCAGCAGGGTGCCATGAAGGAGACGGGCAGCGATTTCGATCTTGCCCTGGACGGCGCGGGCTTTTTTTCGGTGGCGACCCCCTGGGGCGAGCGCTACACGCGGAACGGCTCCTTTCATCTTGGCAAGGAGGGCTTTCTGGAAACCAAGGAAGGCTACCCCGTGCTGGGCGAGAACGGCCCCATCCGGGTCAAGGCGAATAATTTTCAGGTCGACAAGGAAGGCCGGGTCTGGATCAACGCGGAGTACGCCGATGATCCGGCGGTGCTGGTATCCAGGGAAAACAATACCTGGGAGGAAACGGCCCTGCTGGACACGCTCCGTATCGTGGAATTCGACATTCCCCGGTATCTGCAAAAACAGGGATCCAGCCTCTACCGCTCCACGGAAGTTTCCGGGGAGGCCCGGCTCATGAGCGAAACGGCGCGGCCCCGGGTGGTGCAGGGCTTCACCGAGGCCAGCAATGTGGACCCGGTGCTGGCGATGGTGGAAATGATCGAGGTGAACCGCGCCTACGAGGCCAACCAGAAGGTGATACAGAACAGTGATTCCATGCTTGGGGTGCTGATCAACCAGACAGGGAAATTCGCCTAAGGAAGCACTGATTTATTCAATCGAGAATAAATCAGTGCATTCTTTAATGTGGTTTGCCGCGCTTAGCGCATAAAGCGTAAGGAGAGGTTACTATGGTACGGAGTCTGTGGACCGGCGCCGCCGGGATGATGGGGCAGCAATCGAATATCGACACGATTTCCAACAATCTTGCCAATGTAAACACCGCGGGTTACAAGAAGATGCGGGCCGATTTTGAGGACCTCCTCTACCAGACGGTGAAGACCGCTGGCACCCCGGCGACGGAGGACACGGTGGTTCCCGTGGGGGTGCAGATGGGCCACGGGGTGAAGCTCGCCGCCACGCAGCGTATGTTTACCCAGGGGGCGCCGCAGAATACGGAGAATGTCTACGACATGGCCATAGTGGGGGAGGGTTTCTTCCGCATCCAGTTGTACGACGGGAGTTACGCCTACACGCGGAACGGCGCCTTCCAGATTGACGAGACGGGCCGCATGGTTACGAGCAACGGTTACCGGCTGCTCCCCGATCTGGTGATGCCGGAGAATTTTCTGCCCCAGAGCCTGGCCGTCTCCCAGGATGGCCGGGTTACGGTGATCGTGCCGGAGATAGACGAAACGGAGCCCGTCGAGGTGGGGCAGGTAGAGCTCTACCGCTTTCCCAACCCCGTGGGCCTTACGGCGGTGGGGGAGAATCTCTTCAAGATAACCCCCGCCTCCGGGGAAGCCCTTCCCGGAAGGCCCGGCTACGAGGGCATGGGGAAGATCTACCACAAGTTTTTGGAGATGTCGAATGTTTCCGTGGTGCGGGAGATGGTGGATCTTATCGTGGCCCAGCGCGCCTATGAGTTCAATTCCCGCACGATACAGACCAGCGACAATATGCTGGGTACCGCCACGGGCCTCAAGAGGTAGTGAATCATGAACAACGCCGCATCCCTTTCCGGGGCCCTTAACGGAACAAACCCGGCCTACGCGCTGGGGGGCCTCAGCGCCGAAAGGATACCTCTCTCAGGGGGGGATTTTCCCCGTATGCTGGAGCGGCTTGCCGGGCCTGCGGAGGGCGAATCCCCCCGCCGCCCGGAAATTGACAAGACCAGCAAACTCTACGAGCAGTGCCAGGAACTCGAAACCTTCCTGCTCAAGACCCTGATCACCGGCATGAGAAACACCATACAGAAGTCCGGCCTCATCGATTCGGGCTTTGCCGGGGAATACTACGAGGATATGCTCTACGATGAGTACGCCAAAGACTACGCCCGGAGCGCGGGCCTCGGCCTGGCGGAGACCGCCTACCTGGAACTGAGCGGGCAGCGGGGTATGCTCGTGGAAAACCGGGTCTCCCTCGAAGCCTGAAGCAGCCGGGCAGGCACTCCGATCAGTCTGCGGGGATAATCCAGTTGAGGTAGCCGCCCCTGCCCGATCCGTCTCCATAAGCCGCATAAGGCGCTTCGCCGCCGGAAGCGCCGGTATTCCCGGCGTTTTTTACGCTGCGGCCGGCATTCAGGGCTTCCACAAAGCCGCCCTCCCCTTTCAGAAAACTTTGGGAAAGGGCGCTGCCGGGCCTTAGCACTATTTCCGCCGCGGGCTTGCCGGGGTTCCGCCCCCCGCTGGATGACTTGGTCCCATAGAAGCGGCGACTCCCCTGCGCAAACAGCCCCTTCCTGCCGCTAAGGCTAAGCCCGTCCCCGGCGGCGTCGATGGTGAGACGGGGCCCGTTGATAAACCATACACTGTAACTCAGGCTCAGGGACTTCTTTACCGTTATATTGGCGTCAAAGGCCAGGGCGCCCTCACGAATCTCAAGGTAACTGCCGTTCTGGTCGCCGGGGTCCCAGCAAAGCCGGGCGTCCTCCCCGGCGGGCCCCAGCAGCCAGCCGCTGTAGTAGCGGTCCCGGCCTGGCGCATAGCCTGCGGTGTTGGCGCTAAAAGAAGATTCCGGGCCCACGGCAAGCCAGGACCCCAGGCGGGCGATGATTACCGCGCCCTCTCCCAGGGGGAAGCCCTCGTAGGCGCCGTCCCGGAGTCTGCCCCCCGCCATGACCTCCACGCAGCCTCCGTTGAAGTACCCGGCGGGGCAGGGATTCCCCGCCCCGCCGCCTTCATAGGCGCTGTTGTCCGCCTCTATGACCAGGCTTGCCCCGCGGTTCACCCTGAGGCGCAGGTGGCTATAGTCCCCGGAAGGGGAGCCCAATCCCCTGTCGGGGATGTAAAAGGCCGGGAGCGCTTCGTTGCCGCCCCCCGGCAGGCCCAGGTCAATGACGATCGTGCCGGACGCGGCGGAAGGCAGCGCGGTTCCGCCAAGCTCAACCCTGTCCCCGGCGGGGGTCATGCCAAGGGTAACCGTGAAGAGGCCCAGGACGGCGGCGCTTATCTCGGCGCTATACTCAAGGGCGGCCTTGCCGGATTCAACCGTATCGGCGGCGCCCGGCGCGTTGGGGGTATAGATAGCGTTGAACAGGGTTTGCAGGGCCGGCTCGGTAACGCAGAGCCACCGCGTATCGCCCTCCCCCGTTTTCAGGCCCAGGGCGCCGTTCCCGTCATAATAGACAAGCGCGCCGGAAGCGGGGCGGGCCAGGGGGCCCGAGACGGGCATGAGCGTTTTGGAGACTTCCGCCGTTTTGGAGCGGTCCGCGCTGTTCGCCACCGTCAGGCCAAGCGTCAGCGCCCGGCCCGGCGCGGCCTCCGGGGGGAGGCCCAGGGTAAGGGTTTTCTTGTCCTCCGTGAGGGTGAAACCGCTTTCCGGGCTGAGGACCTCCACGGCCACGTCAAAAGTGAAGACCGCCCTTGCCGCGCCCTCCGCATCGTAGCTTACCAGGGCGCTCTGAAGCGCCGGGGCGCTGTACGCCGGCTCCCCTCCCCCGCCGGAAGGATCCTCGCCGGGCCTGACCGGACCGGGGCCCCCATCCTGGGGGCAGGCACTCATGAGCAGAAGAATCGTCAGTATGCTTCCAAAGGCGAAGCGGCGCTTCACAGAACCGTCCTGTTCACAAGCCCGGCGGAACCCGCAGCATCCCTGCCGTGCGGGGCCTTAGAGGGGGGTGGGTATGGTCCAAGCCAAGTGGCCTTTGACATCCGCTACGTATATTACCGGATTACCCGTGTTCGATCCCGTGATTGTGATGGTGTTGTTAGCCGCTGCCGTGATAACTCTAGTGTCATCGCTGACCGTCCCCGATGTAAGGAAGACCTTATCAAGCGTGCTGCCCGGCCTTACGGTTATCGTTGTCTCCGGCGTTCCGTAGAATTTGTAGTTGTCCCCATTTGCGAAGAGGCCCTTCATCCCGTATATCGTTTGGGTATCATTGGTCGCCACATCGATGGTAACATCGGCTCCGTCAACAAACCATACGCTGTAGATCAGGCCCAGGGTCTTCCTGACCGTTACGTTGGCGCTTATGGCAAGTTTCCCCTGCCGGACTTCGAGGTAACTATCGGGGGCATTGCCGGAATCCCATGTTATCCTCGGATTGGCGCCGGCGGGCCCGACCAGCCAGCCGGTATACCATTCATTGGTGGTACCCTCCGGGCCCACGGCCAGGAAGGAGCCGTTCAAGTTCAGAAGCACCGCGTCGGACCCCAGGGGGAAGCCTTCGTAGGCGCCGTCCCGGAGTTTGCCCCCCGCGATGACCTCGATGCAGCCGCCCCGGAAATTTCCAGTGGGGCAGGGATGCCCCGCCCCCCCATCAGTCGCAGCTAAGTAGGCGCTGTTGTCGGCCTCGATCACCAAACTTGCGCCCTCGTTTACCCGGAACCGTATGTGGCTATAACTGGGGCTGGGGCTGGAAGAAGACCCCAACAATCCGTAGGGGATGTAAAAGACCGGGAGCTCGCCGTTGCCGCCCTCCGGCAGACCCACGTCAATGACGATCAGGTTCGTATCGGACGCATCTTCGGCGGCGGGCAGCGTTTCTCCCTTAATCTCAATCCTGTCCCCAAGGTAGGACTCGCCAAAGATGATATGGAAGAGGCCCAGGGCGGCGGCGCTTATCTCAGCGGTATACTCGATGGTGTTTTTTTCAGGTTCAAATTCAATCGTATCGGCGGTACCCGGCGCGTTGGGCCTGTAAATAGCGTCGATGATGGAGATCAACCGGCCATCCGCAACGTATTTCCACTCCTCGTCTCCGGCGCCGGTTATGAGGCGGGCGACACGGTTTTCGTCAAACGAGATTACCCTATAGGTAACGGAACCGCTGAGGGGGCGCGCCAGGACCCCGCCGACGGGCATAACCGGGTTGCTGCTAACCTCCGTCTGCCTGCTGTTGTCGGCGCTGTTCGCCGCGGTGAGCGTAACCGTTATGGGCGTGCCCGGCCTTGTGCCCGAGGGCGTAACGGTGAGGGTTTTTCCGTCCTCCGCAATGTCCCCGGTGAGGGTCTCTTCATCCTCGGTAATGTCTTCTTCGCTAACTTCGCTGACGGTAAAGCTGACGCACGAGACCTCCATGTCAAAGGTAAAGGCCAGCGCCAGGGCGCCGTCATCCCCGTACTTTACCGTAGTGTTCTGCAGCACCGGGGCCAGGATTTCGCGCGGTTCGGAGTAAGGCAGGGCTCCTCCCCCGAAACAAGCGGCAAAGATGAGGGGAAAGGCCGCCAGTGCCGCCAAACCTTCCCACAGAAGCCTCTTTCGCATAAAGCCCCCTTAAAATGAACGATACTATGCGTCTACTTTATATTACAGACACGGTCCCGGCTTTGCCGTCAGCCGCGGCACACATGGTGAATGCGGCGGGAGAGTATGCTTTAACAGGATCGAGTCACGCCTATCCGCTTAAAAGGATACCACAGATCGCCGAATAAGACAACAATATGGAAAAAGACACCGGGATGGGCCGGGGGCGGGGAGAGGGCACGGGGCGTTGCGGGGTGTCCCCGCATTGGGGGTAGCCGGAGACCTTGGCTCCGGCGTAGGGGGCTCGGCCCCCTCCTTCCTATTCTTTGGAGCGCAGGAGATTCATCGCGAGTTCCACGGATTGGGTGAAGGCCGCGGGGGATTCGAGTTTGAGCACCGCGACGCGGAAGATGGCGGCTTCGAGGAGGCTGTAGAGGAGGTCGTCCAGGGCGCGTATGTTGACGCCGCGGATTTCGCCGGCCCGGATGCCTTCGATGACGAGGGACGCGAGGATGTGCCTGAGGCGGAGGGTGCGCCGTCTTACCCGGAGGTTCGGGTCGGCGCCGTTCCGGTGGAGGTAGAGCAGGTAATCGAGAATGACTTCCAGGAGGCGGCGGTTTTTCTGTAACTGCTCGAAGATTGCCCGGAGGACGCGGGTTATTTTTTCCGCGCTGCCGAGGGAGCTGTCGGCGCGTATTTTTTCTATCTGGTTTTCCATGGATTCGAGGAGCTGTTTGATTGAATAGTTAAATATTTCTTTTTTGTTTTTGAAGTAGATGTACAGGGTCGTCCGTGTGATGCCGCAGCAATCCGCTATTTTTTGTATGGTCGCGTTCTCGAAGCCTTCGGCGCCGAAAACGTCGAGGGCCTTGCGGAGAATTTGCTGGCGGCGTTTTTCATGTTCAACCACGATCGACATAACTACTCTCCCTCGGTCAGGGGCGGCCCGCAGTATTCCTGAGGGCGTCGTATTGGTAGAAGTATGATTGTACCGCGCCGTTGGTGATTTCGCGGCAGGAATCCGCCTTGTGGCCGAAGTGGGATTCGAAGCCCGCGTGGTTCGTTATGACGGCAAGTTTCCAGCCGGGGAAGTTAAGGCCCAGGGCGGGCATGGACGCATAGAGGGCCTCCGCTTCGGCCTCCCCGCCCATCCTGATGCCGTAGGGCGGGTTGGTGATGATGAAGCCCGCCTCCCCGGCGGGGGGGCGCGCTTCTTTCATGCCGACGGCGCTGAAAGCGGGCAGCGCTTCCGGCCCGCCGGAGGGGGCTGCCCCCGGCGCGGGTTTGCCCCGGGCCAGCTCCAGGGCCCTGAGCAGGTTGGACCGGGACATGGACACGGCGCGGGTATCCGCGTCGCTGCCGTTGATTCTCACGGTCCGCTCGAAGTTCACCCGGCCCCGCAGTTCTTCCCGGACGGCGCGTTCCACCGAGGGGTCCGCCGGCCCCAGGGCGGAGAGGGCGAAGGTCCGGCCCAGGCCGGGGGCCGCGTCCCAGGCATAGAGGGCCGCTTCTATGGCTATGGTGCCGGAGCCGCAGAAGGGGTCGTAGAGGGGGAATTTCCGTTTCCAGTTTGACAGGAAGATCAGGGCCGCCGCCGTGGTTTCCCGGAGGGGCGCGGGGCCGCCTTCGCTGCGGTAGCCCCGCTTGAAGAGGGGCTCCCCGGAGAGGTCCAGGAGTACCTGCGCCTCGTCCCGCTCCAGGTAGACCCGGACTTCGGCGCAGGGCGCGGCGGGGTCCTCGTTGAGGCGCTCCACACGGTACTTTCCGCAGAGCCGCTCCGCCGCGGCCTTGTGGACCACGGCCTGTACGCTGGGGATGCTCCGCAGTTTTGAGCGCGATGAGCGGACCTTCACCACCCGGAGGCCCATATTCCGGGGGATGACGCTCTCCCAGGGGGCGCTGCGGGTCCCCTCGAAGAGGGCTTCGAAGTCCGCCGCGGGGAAGCGGGCCGCCTCCCAGAGGACCCGGTCGGCGGTGCGCAGCGCCATGAGGGCCCGGTAGCAGCCCGCCAGGTCCGCCTGAAAGCGGACCCGCCCGAAACCCGTCTCCAGTACGGAGAGGCCCAATTTCCTGAGTTCATTTGCCGTTACCCGCTCCGCCCCTACCGCGGAAAGGGCCGCCAATGTTTGCATAAGGCCTTAACCATAGCACATTCCCGGCCTCCTGTCATGGAAAAAACGCCGCATTTCCAGGGATGCGCCCGCTGTCAATTAAGTAGAAAACTAAAACAGTCCGCGGATTTACGCGGATTAACGCGAATTATGCCCTGCATCGCCGCCGCGCCGCTCTTCTCCCTTCTCCCCCTAACTGCGCGAAGCGCCCCCTTGCACATGAAGCCCTACATTTGTATAGTGTATACATGGATCTGGGCGATAAACTTGCCCTCCTTGCGGGGGCGGCAAAATACGACGCCTCCTGCGCCTCATCGGGGAGCGGCAGGGCGCGGGACGGCTTTACCGGGGGCAGGCGGCAGGGGAGCTTCGGCGCGTCGCTGCCCGCAGGGGTCTGCCATAGCTGGACCGGGGACGGGCGCTGCGTGAGCCTCCTCAAGGTGCTCTACTCCAATGTCTGCCGCTTTGACTGCGCCTACTGCGTCAACCGCGTTTCAGCGGACACGCCCCGGAGCAGTTTTACCACCGCCGAGCTCGTGGACCTGACCTGCGCATTCTACCGGCGGAACTATATTGAAGGGCTCTTCCTGTCCTCGGGGATCTTTGCGGACCCGGACATTGTCATGGAAAAATTGATTGAAACCGCGCGAAAGCTGCGCCTTGAGGCCGGTTACGGCGGCTACATTCACCTCAAGATCATACCCGGCGCCGGGGAAAGGCTGATCCGCGAGGCGGGCCTCTGGGCGGACCGGCTTTCCGCCAACATAGAGCTTCCCACGGACAAGAGCCTCCAATACCTGGCCCCCCAGAAATCGGGAAAGATGATCTTCGGGATCATGGGGGAAGTTTCCGAGGCGGGGCAGGAAAACGAGGAGGACCGGCGGAGGCTCCGTATGGTCAAGCCCCAAAAGGCCCCGCCGGTCTTCGCCCCCGCCGGTCAGAGTACGCAGATCATCGTGGGGGCTTCGGCGGAAACGGACCGGGAGATCATCACCCTGTCGGACGCGCTGTACCGGAAATTCAGCCTCCGCCGGGTCTACTATTCGGCCTTCAGCCCCGTGGGTGTCCCCGGAAGCGGGGGGATCCCCGACCCCCGGCTCCCCGATGTGGAGGGGCCTCCCCTGGCGCGGGAACACCGGCTCTACCAGGCGGACTGGCTGCTCCGCTTCTACCACTTCGAGGCTGCCGAAATTCTGGACGAGGCCTCGCCGCACTTGGACCCGCGCCTGGACCCCAAGAGCGCCTGGGCGCTGAAACACCCGGAATTTTTCCCCCTGGAGGTGAACCGCGCCGATTACGAGGAGCTTCTCAGGATTCCCGGCGTGGGGGCGATCTCGGCCCGGCGTATCCTGGAAACCCGGCGCTCCCGTTCCCTGTCCTTCGACGCGCTGAGGCGGCTGGGGGTTGTGCTGAAGCGGGCTCGTTACTTCATCCTGGCCCAGGGCCTTGCCCTGGACCGGCTCGACGATACGGCGCGGGTACGCCGCATCCTCTCCGATGCCGACGGCGCGGGACTGCAGCTCCCGCTCTTCAATTTCTGAGGCCCCGTGGAAGCGGAAAGCGGCGCCGCCCGGCCTGGATGCCCCGCTCCCCGGCCCCGCCGGGGGGATCTCTTCGGCGAGGCGGAAGAGCGGGAGGGCCCGGACTCCGGCCTGGATTCCGCCGCTGCGGCGCTGGCGGATCTTTCCGCCGAGGCCCACGACGCCTTTGCCCTGGCCTGCATGAGCGATCCCCCCATAGCGGCGGCGGCCCTGCGCTTCGCCCGGCGGGTAATCGCAGCCGCGTCCCGGGCCGGCCCCCTGAGCAGCGCCGAAGCGCGGAGGGCGGCGGAACAGGCCGCCACAGACCGGGGGGACGGGGATGTGCGGCTGGTGCGGGAAAGAGCCTACCGGGTGCGCCGCGAAATAGACCGTATGCGGGGCTTCCTCCGCTTCAGCCTGGCGGGGGGCATCTACACCGCCCGCTGCGCGCCGGACAACTTCATACTCCCCGCCCTGGCCGGGCATTTCAGCGCCCGCTTCGGGGAAAGCCCCTGGGCCGTCATAGACGAGAGGCGGGCGCTGGCCCTGCGGGGCGGCGGCGCGGAGCCCCGCATCATGGCTCTGGCGGAATTTGAGGCTCCGGGGGCCGCGGGGGAAGAACCCTGGGAAGAACTCTGGCGGCTTTACCACCGTTCCGTAAACAACGAGGCCCGGCAGAACCCCGCCCTGCAGGCCCGCTTCATACCGCTCCGCTACCGGCGCTACCTCACGGAGTTCAAGGTCTGAAAACAAGAACCAAGAAAAACACTAAAGACACGAAAAAAGATAACCACGAACCTCACGAACCAACGAACGGCACGGACCACACGGAAAAATCAGGTAATGAGGAAAGATGAAGAATTTAACCACGAAGGGGAATACAGGGAAGAGAAGACGAATAACGAAGAATTTTAACCACGGAAAACACGAAAGACAGGGACAAAAGCGGGAATTTCGAACAAAAAGTCAGTGTTGTCTGCGTGGTCCGTGGTTAAACCTATTGATTTGACCTCATCAAAGTACTAGACGCCGGAGAGGCCTGAACCGGCGGCGGAATCCTGAGAATCCGGGGCGGACAGGAAATCGAGATACTTCTGCACCTGCCGGGGGGCGGGGTTAAACAAAAAACCCACGGCGCAGGCCCAGGGGCTGGCGCGTATCCAGCGGGCTTCGGCGGCCACGGTGAAGCCGGGAATACC
>JAISQV010000117.1 GCA_031273985.1 Spirochaetaceae bacterium
AAATATGGGGCCCCCCGGAGGTGCCCCCCATATTTCTTCCCGGTTGAGACCGCTCTCGCGGTCATTTACAGAACCCCTTCTTACTTTACTGAGGCGTAGATACCGGCAAAAACTTAGAATTCCTGACTGGAAGGGGTGGAAGGCTAAGGTAAAAACCACTCAAATTCTGAATAATTTGAGTGGTTTTTGGATAGAAATGCCTAAGTTTTCAAACTTTGAATTGCTGGGGGCTGCGGCTTGCATAGGGCAAGGCTTTGGACTACCATAAAGTCATGGAATTGGCTGTTCCCGGCGGCGGGGCTGTGATTTACTGTGTGGGCATTAAGGGGACGGGGGTCAGCGCCCTGGCGGAGCTGCTGCAGGGGGCCGGGTTCAGGATCAGCGGGTCCGACGGGCCGGATACATTCTACACCGACGCCATTCTGGACGCTTTGGGTATACCCTACTACGAATCCTTTGAGCGGGGCCATGTGCCGGAGGATGCGAGGCTGGTGATTTACTCCGCCGCCTACGACCCGGAGACGAACCCGGAACTGAGGGAGGCCGCCGCCAGGGGTATTCCCCTCCTGCGCTACACCGATGCCCTGGGCGCCTATTCCGCCCGCTTTGATTCCAGCGGCATCGCCGGGGTGCACGGAAAAACCACCACCACGGCCATGGCCGGCAGCCTGATCCAGGCCCTGGGGCTTCCCGCCCAGGTTCTTGCGGGCAGCGCCGTAGCGGGCTTCGGGGGAAGCACCCTGAATCTGGGGGACCGCTACTTTGTGGCGGAGACCTGCGAATACCGGCGGCATTTTCTCTCCTTCCGGCCCCGGCGCATCGTGCTCACCAGCGTGGAGAGCGATCATCAGGATTACTACCCCACCTACGAATCCATCAGGGCGGCCTTTCTGGAGTACCTGGCGCTCCTGCCGCCGGGGGGCGAGCTGATTTACTGCGCCGATGACCGCGGCGCGGCGGAAACGGCGGAGATGGCCGCCCGGAGCGCGGCGGGCCGGGAACTGAAACTGAAGCCCTACGGTTTTTCCGCCGCCGGCCCCTGGGCCCTCACTTCCTGCCGCAGCGGGGAGGAAAGGCTGGCCTTTACCCTGGCGGGCCTTGAGGGGGAGTTTACCCTCCATGTACCGGGCCGTCATTCGGCGCTTAACGCGGCGGCGGCCCTGGCGCTGGTTCATTCGCTGGTCCTTGACGAGCACGGCGAAGGGGGCTGGACCGCCGGGACGGGGCAGTTGGCCCGCGCCGCCCTGGAGGAATTCCGGGGGAGCAAGCGGCGCTCGGAGATCCTGGGGGAGGCGGGGGGCGTGCTCTTCATGGACGACTATGGGCACCACCCCACGGCGATAAGGAGCACCCTGGCGGGGCTCAGGGATTTTTACCCCCGGCGGCGGCTTGTCGTAAGTTTTATGTCCCACACCTACACAAGAACCGCCGCCCTGCTTGACGAGTTTGCCGCAAGCCTTGACGCGGCGGATATTCTTTTCCTTCACCGGATATACGGTTCCGCCCGTGAAACCGCCGGGGGGATAAGCGGCAGGACTCTTTTTGAAAAAGCGCAATCCCGGCGGGGCAATGTTTTTTATACCGAAGAGCCGGAGGAGGCGGCGCCGCCCTTGAAAGAGTTGCTGCGCCCCGGCGATCTTTTCCTCACCCTGGGGGCGGGGGACAACTGGAAGCTGGGGCAGCTTCTTTTGAAGGAGCTCCGTTCATGAAAAGCATGACAGGTTACGCCTGGGCAACGAGAAAGGATGAACAGTATTTCCTTTCGGTGGAGATCAAGGGCTACAACAGCCGCTTTCTTGAAATGTCCGTGTACCTTCCCCCCTTCCTGTCGGGCCTGGAAAGCCGTATCCGGGAGCGTATTTCCAACCGTTACCGCCGGGGAAAGATCGAGGCCGCCATAAAGCTCCGGGAGTACAACGCCCAGGTCAGCGTGTCGGTGAACCGGGAGGCGGTGCGGGCCTATGCCGGCGCCCTGGCGCTGCTGGCGGAGGAATTCGGGCTGGAGGGGCGGCCTTCCCTGGAGATGCTCATAAACCTTGAGGGGGTGCTGGAAACGGAGCGCCCCCGGGACGATGAACGCTGCTGGACCCTCATCGAGCCCGCCCTGGATGACGCGCTGGAGCGGTTTGAGGCCGAGCGCAGCCGGGAGGGGCGCCACACGGAGGAGAATATTCTTTCCCATGTTGAAAGGATAGAATCCCTCCTGGAGGCGGTGAATTCCCAGGCGCCCTTGATTGAGGCGGCCTTCAGGGATAATTTACGGAACCGTTTCCGGGAAGTCCTGGGGGAGGCCGACGAGGGCCGGATCATCACGGAGACCGCGGTGCTTCTGGTGAAGGCGTCCATCGCGGAAGAACTTTCCCGCCTCTCCGCCCATCTGGCGGAATTCCGGGCCGAAGCCGCGCAGAATCCCGCGCCGGGAAAGAAGCTCGACTTCCTCTCCCAGGAGATCAACCGGGAAGTGAACACCATAGGCTCCAAGTCGCCGGACCTTACGGTGAGCCGCGCGGTGGTGGATATGAAGGACGCGATTGAAAATATACGGGAGCAGCTGCGGAATGTCGAATGAGGCCGGGGCGAAGATCGCCATATCGGGGAAAAGCGGCTGCGGGAACACCACGGTAAGCAAACTGCTTGCGGAGCGGCTTTCCCTCAGATTCATCAACTTTACCTTCAGAAGCCTGGCGGAGGAGCGGGGCATGGCCCTGGCGGAGATACTGCGCAGGGCGGAGGCGGACGATTCCTGGGACCGGGAAGTGGACGGCCGCCAGGCGGCGCTGGCCCGCGAGCCGGGGGGCTGCGTGCTTGGTTCGCGGCTTGCCATCTGGATGCTGCCCGAAGCGGACCTCAAAGTCTACCTGACGGCAAGGCAGGAGACCAGGGTGAAGCGCATACTGGCGCGGGAGGGCGGCGACCCGGAGAAGGTGGCGGAATTCACCGCAAAACGGGACGCCCATGACCGGGAACGCTACATCAAAATATACAACATCGATAACGATGATTTTACTTTCGCCGATCTGGTGATAGACACCGATGAGCTGGACCCCGGCGGCATCACGGACCTTATAATCCGCCGCATGACGGACAGGGGCCTTCTGCCCGGACGGTAGTTTTCATGGACGTGGAAGGCTTCCGCAGTATTGTTTACCGGCACTACGAAGATTCAGGGAGGTCCTTTCCCTGGCGGGAACGCATAACGCCCTGGGGGGTGCTGGTCTCGGAATTCATGCTTCAGCAGACCCAGACGGGCCGGGTGGCGGAATACTGGGAGCGCTGGATGCGGCGCTGGCCCTCCCCGGAATCCCTCGCTGCCGCCCCCCTGGAGGAGGTTCTCCGGGAGTGGAACGGCCTGGGCTACAACCGCCGGGCCCGGAATCTCCGGGAAGCTGCGCGGGTCATCGCCGGGGAATTTTCCGGCAGGGTGCCCGAAAGCCCGGAGAAACTCAGGGCCCTGCCCGGCGTAGGCCCCTACAGTTCCGGGGCCATCGCCTGCTTTGCCTACAATTATCCCGCTGTTTTTATCGAGACAAACATTCGCAGCGCGGTGATTCACTGTTTCTTCTCCGGCGATACACCGGAGGGCGCGCCCCGGCCCGCCGTCGGGGACGAGGCCCTCCTCCCCATCCTGAAACAGGCCCTGGACCGGCTCAACCCCCGGAAATGGCACTACGCCCTCATGGATTACGGCGCGGCCCTCAAGAAAAGCATGACCAACCCGGCCCGCAGGAGCGCCGCTTACGTCAAACAGAGCCGCTTCGAGGGCTCCTTCCGCCAAAAACGCGGCAGGGTGCTGAAGTCCCTGGCCTTCGAGGGCCCTGCGGGGCTGCCCCTCCTGGCGGAACGCACCGGAATAGCGGCGGAGGACCTCTACGAAGTGGTGGACGCCCTGAGCCGGGAGATGATGGCCGCCTCCGAGGACGGAATCTACCGGATACGCTGAACCCCCGGCTTGCGCTCAACGGCAAAACAGCGCAGGAGGTAAAAATGAACAAAAAAGCGATCTTTCTGGCGCTGTGCGCCGCGGCGGCCTGCGCCCTGTACGGGCAGGAGGCCCCTGGAAGGGGGCCTGAAAAACGGGCCGTTGACGACATGATCTTCAAGGTAGCGGTATTCGGCCCCAGCGACGAAATATTCGTCTGGTGGGGCCACGCCGCCCTGCTCGTGGAAAATACCCGGTGGGGCTATTCGCGGATCTACGATTGGGGCATATTCTCCTACCCCGGCAACAACTTCCTGTGGGATTTTCTCCGAGGCAGGGTGCGGTATAAATGTACCGTTGATATTCTGGATATGACCGCATACCTTGATGAAGACCGTGATGTTACGGTCTATACCCTCGATCTTGACGCGGAGGGGAAAGAAGCCATATTGAACTATGCGCAAAACAATGTGCTCCCGAAAAACTGTTACTATGACTATCATGAATTCCGCGACAACTGCGCCACCCGAATCCGCGATCTTATTGACCTGGGGACGGGCGGACAGCTAAAAGAGCGGCTTGCCGCCGCGCCCGGACGTTTCACGCTGCGGCAGCATATACGGCGTTTTACCTGGTTCAGGCCCTTTTCCGGCAGGCTGCTCGATTTTTTGAT
>JAISQV010000196.1 GCA_031273985.1 Spirochaetaceae bacterium
TCTCCCCTCGGGGATTTCGGCTTCGTTTTTCTGCCGCTTGATGAGTTCCACTTTCGGTTTCTGGGTATCCAATTCCTCAGCCATGTTCCACCTTAATCTTCAAACTCGAAACTAAGCCCGATACCGCATTCGGGACAAACACTCATATCCGCCGTAATCTTCGCGCCGCATTCGGGACACTCGTACTCTTCCTCAGCCTCCCCCTCCGGCTCCTCCGGAGGCCCCGCTTCGGCCTCCTCCACAGGGGTCTCCTCAGATTCCGGCGTCTCACCGTCCTCTTCCACAATCTCTACATATTCCTCAATGAGCTTCTTTACATCCTGGAGCTGCTCCGGGGTAATCCCCTTGAGGGCGGCGATTCCCTCCTCCCCCAGGGCAAGATAGTCTTCAATATAGTCAACGCCGTTTGCGAGAAAGGCCTCCGCCAGCGCCGGGGCCACGCCGGGAAGTTCCCCGATCCGGGAAATCTCCTCCCCGTAGTCCTCCTCGTCGCTGAAAAGCTCCGACACGGCCCGCCGGGATTCGGCGGAAATGTCCATTTCCTCAAACTGGGCGTCGGTCTTCACATCGATATTCCAGTCCACCAGCCGGTTGGCCAGCCTCACATTGAGCCCCTGCTTCCCAATGGCCAGGGACAACTGGCTCTCCGCCACCACCGCCAGGGCCTGATGCTTCGCCTCGTCCAGGATCACCACATCCCTGACCTCCGCCGGGGAAAGAGCGTTCTTGATAAAACGCCGGGGATCGGGATCGTACTTGAGGATATCGATCTTCTCCCCCTCCAGCTCCCGGATCACCGCCTGGATCCGCACCCCCTTGAGGCCCACGCAGGCGCCCACGGGATCCACATCCTCCCGGTTGGAGTAGACGGCGAGCTTCGTCCGGTAACCCGCCTCCCGGACAATCTTGTGAATCTCCACCGTCCGGTCGTAAATCTCCGGCACCTCAAGCTCGAAAATAGCCTGCACAAAATCCGTATGGGTCCGGGAAAGCACGATCTGGAGGCCCATGGGAACCTTGTTTACCTCGGTGATGAGGGCCTTGATGCGGTCGTTGACATGGTAGGATTCCCGGGGGCTCTGGTACTTCTTGGGCAGTATCCCCTCTATCTTGCCCAAGTCCACATAGATGGTCCCGTTCCGCTCCCGCTGATAGTAACCTATGACTATCTCCCCTTCCTTGTCCTTGAACTCCGAATAGATAGTATCCTTTTGAATATCCCGTATCGTCTGCCGGGCGGTCTGCTTTGCCGTCTGCACCGAGGCCAAATCAAAATCCTTGGGGTCCACCTCAATGAGCAGCTCGTCCCCGATCTCCGCCTCCGGGTCCAGCTCCCGGGCCTCCTCCAAATCAATCTCAATTACCGGATCGTAAACCCCGTCGACGATCTTCTTCTGGGCGTAGATCGACACCTCCCGGTTATCGTCGCTCCACCGGACAATGGCGTTTTCCTCGTTCCCGTAACGCCGCTTGTAGGCCGATACCAGGGTATTCTCTATCGTCTTCAGAATAAGCTCCTCGGAAATACCCCGTTCCTGAATAAACTGGTTGATAGCCTCCGACATATCCGTTGCCACGGTACAAACCTCCGATCATCGAGTGTCATTCCGCCGGAACTATTCCACGGAATGATCCAGCTTTGCCTTGCCGATCAGGGCAAAATCAAGTTCCGTCTCCCCCAGCGTGATACCTGCGGTATCCGCCCGGCGAAGGATGCCCCGCACCCACTCGCCGGTATCCACCCGGTAACAGGCCACGCCCCGGCCCAGCCAGAGGGGAAATTCGGAGCCGTCCCTGATCAGCCGGTCTATCCCCGGCGAAGAAACCTCCACATGAAGCTCCCCGCCGGGAAAGGCAAGTTCCAGCCTGGGCAGTATGGCCTGATGCACCCGGGCGCAGTCGTCTATGCCCATGGAGCCCCGCCGGGCAACCACCGCCCGCACCTGGGCGCTCCCCCGGTGCCGCGAAACACTCAACTCCACCAGAACCATGCCCAGCCCCCTAACCACCGGTTCCAGCGAATCAAACACCGGATTATCCGCCCTCGGGCTGCAGCGCAAGACCCTCCCCCTTAATAAAAAAGGGCCGTACAGACGACCCTTTTTTATATAACCCTGATTGTCTGATCAGTAGTACCACGAAAGGGAAAACCCTGTCAAGCAGGGCGGGGGCCGGCATCAGGGCCGGAGCGCAGAAACAAAAGAGTCCGCGAAAGACACGAATTATGGCCCTGCCTTTCCTTGACAAGACGCCCGCTCCGGTCTATGTTCAGCCCTGATGAAGCCGCTCCGCCTCCTCTCCCTGCTGATCCTCTGCTGCCTTTCCTGTACCGGCGAAAAGGTACCCCAGGTGGTCAGAGAGGACCTCTTTATCCTGGAAATAGGGATGCTGGAGGATCAGATAGCCCTCTTTGACCTCGACGGACGCCGCGGCGCGAATGCCTCCATTGCCATGCGGGAGGGACTTTTCTACATTTCCTCGGGGGGCGGGGGGAAGGTTTCCCGCTACAGTTCCTACGGGGACCTGATCTTCATGATCTACAATGAAGAAACGAATCCCCCGCCTCTCACGCTGCGCAGCAACATAGGCGAGGATGAAGTGGTAACCCGCTGGGCCTTTTCCTGGCCCCTCCGGGAGCCCGGCAGGATCGCCGTGGATTCCCGGAAGCACATCTATGTTGAAGATACCCTGCCCTACGAGCGCCACGGTTTTGATGCGGAAAAAAAGGCCCTTTTGGACCGTATGATTCTGCACTTCGACGACACGGGGCGTTTTATTGAGTACCTGGGGCAGGAGGGTGTGGGGGGCACGCCCTTTCCCCGGATCAGCGGAATCTACACGTCCCTTCAGGACGAGCTGGCCGTGGTCTGCCGGCTGCCCGAGGGCTGGATGATCTACTGGTTCGATTCCGCCGCCAATCCGCTTTTCGTGATTCCGCTGCCGGACAGCGGCGTCCCCGTCCCCGAGGACCGGAGCGGCGTGTTTTCTTCGGTGGACGCCATCATGGCCGCCCCCGATGCCCGGCGGCTTTTTATGAAGGTGGATTATTACCGGGTCCTGAACGATGAAGGCACCGCAACCCGCGCCGGCGTGGCCCCGGACAGTTCCGTGGTCTGGATTCTCAATGCGGAGACAGGCGTGTACTCCGGCATGATGGAGGCGCCTTTTTACGAGCACGCCGGGCAGTCCGGAGGGCCGGGCCGCCGGGAAATGGAGCGGCTGTTCTACTCCATGCTGGGGGTGATGCGCGGCGGCAGGGTCTTCCTCCAGGTTCCCGTGGAGGGCGGCTATTCGGTGCTGATTCTGGAGGCCGGCGGCGCGGGGGAAGACGCGGGCGCCCGGCGCCAGGGAATCATCCGGGTGGACGAAGACGAGCTTGAATTCAACACCTTCAACCTCTCCGGTGACGGCATACTCTCCGGTCTTCTCGCCACGGCCTACGAAGCCCGCATGGTCTGGTGGCGCACCGACCGCCTCATCGCGGGGCTGCTGCGGTAGCAGTGCAGGGTAAAAACGCGGAAGGCGCACTTTCTGTAATATCAAGATGCTTGGAAATTGATATGCGCCGGCCCTGCGTTCCATTTGACATTACGTGATAATACGTATATACTAAAACAAGAAGGCAAACCTTGACTAAGGCTGAACTTGAAAGAAAGTTGAAAAAAGCGGGCTGGGTAATAACTCATGGGAAAGCCCATGACCAGGCTACTAATCCGGCTAAACCTGGGGTAATAATTCCCATCCCCCGCCATGCCGGAGATATACCGGCCGGTACCGCGAAGGCGATAAAAAAAGAGGCGGGGATTGAATAATCCCAGGGAGGCAACCCCATGAAATACGTTTATCCCGCAATTTTTACACCGGAAAATAGTTCCATACTGGTGAGCGTTCCGGATTTACCGGGGCTGCATACCTTTGGCGCAAGCCTCGCCGATGCCATTTACATGGCCCAGGATGCTATTGAAATGTGGCTGTGGGACGCGGAAAACAAACAGGAACCTATACCTCCCGCTTCTACCCAGGCGG
>JAISQV010000213.1 GCA_031273985.1 Spirochaetaceae bacterium
GGTTCGTCGGAGAAGGCCATGCCGGGAAGGAGGGTGCGGGCGCTGCCCTGTACCAGGTAGGGGGTTTCGTGGATGTCGAGGCCTATGCCGTGGCCCAGACGGTGGGTGAAGCGGGCGCCGTGGCCCGCCCGGCTTATGAGGGCCCTCGCCGCGCTGTCCGGCGCTTCGCAGGGGACGCCTGGCCGCGCCGCCCGGAAGGCCGCCTCGTTTGCGGCCAGGACTATCCCGTAGATGTCGCGGAATTCCGGGGACGCTTTGCCCGCCACGGGGCAGCGGGTCATGTCCGCCTGGTAGCCGCCGTAGACTCCGCCGAAGTCTATGAGTACGGGGTCTCCCTTTACGATGGTTTTGTCGCTGTTTTCATGGTGGGGCATGGCGCCGTTTGCGCCGGAGGCAACGATGGGCCCCCAGGATGCGGGGGCCAGCCCCGCCTGGGCGCAGCATTCGGTGAGTTTCGCCGCCGCTTCCCGCTCGGTCCGGCCCTCCAGGCCCCATTCGTAGAGCGCCAGGAGGCCCTGTCCGGCGCGGAGTTGGGCTTCCCGGAGCAGGCGGTACTCCTCCGCGTCTTTCTGCGCCCGCAGGGGTTCCATGACAAGCGCCGCGTCGAGCCAGCGGGTTTCCGGGAGCAGCTGCTGGAGGGCCAGGAGGGTTCCGCCCCAGATGCGGCTGTCCACGGCAAGGAGGCCGTTTTTCCGGGGGAGGAGGCCGGTGAGTATGCCGAGGGGTTCCTCTCCGTCACGGTGGGGGATGCACATGGCGCTTTCCCGCAGTTCCCCGTTGAGGGAGGCTTCCTCTATCGCGGGGTAGAGGAAGAATTCTTCGTCCTGACGGAGAAGGAGGCCCGTGAGCCGGTCGCCGATGCTGCCACGAAAGCCCGTAAGGTAGTAGAGGTCCGAAGTAGGGACGAGAAAGAGGGCGTCTATGCCGGCCTCCCGCATTGTTTCCCGCGCCCGTTCCCGGCGTTTCCGGTAGTATGCCGCGTCCATGGGTTCTCCCGCGCCGGGTTATACCGGCAGGGGGGTAACTTCCACCCCCAGACGCTCCGCCGCTTCCCGTGCCGCGCCGGGACCGGCGATGATCACGGCGGCGCCCTTGCGGGCATCCGCCGCCCCGGCGGCCTCTCCGGCAAGCCGGGCGGCGGCCCGGGCCAGGTCCGCTGATTCCATGCCTACGATGGCGCTGAGTTTCCGGGAGCGGTGCATATCCTCTATGCCGTAGAGGAAGCGGTTGAAGTCGGCGCCGCCCTTTTCCGCGGCGGTACGGGGGCGGGTTTCCCGGGCGTAACTCCCGATGATGGTTTTTTCCAGGGCTTCCTCACCGGTTTCCCGCCCGCCGCGTTCCCGGAGCAGGGCGGCAAAGGCGGCTACGGAGCGCAGGGGGTTGGGGTCCCGGTAGGTGGAGCAGGAAAAAACGCCCTCTATGCCGTCGGGGTGGGAGGAGGCTCCGTAGGCGCCGCCCTTCATGCGTATGTCCTCCCAGAATGCGCCGGTGGAAAGTTCATGGGAGAGTACCAGTTCCGCCGCGTGTTCCCGGCTGGTGTAGGGCGCAGCGGGTATGCTGAGGGCGGCGAAACCCACCTGGAGGGAGGGGGAAGAGAATACCTCCGCCGCGGGGGGCGTTTCGGCCCCGGCGAAGGCCGCCGCTTCCGCCGCCGCCGGATTCCGGGGCCTGGGCGCGCCCAGGGGGGCCAGGCGCTTTTCCAGAAGGGCGGCGGCGGCGTCCAGGGACGGGGGCGCGGCGGTGATGTTGACGATGCAGCCGCCGGAATGTATCCCGTCCCGCAAGCGGCTGAGGATGCGGCTTATTTCCGCCGTATCGTAGCCGCTGAGGGTGTGGACAAAGCGAAGTTGATCGATGCCGCGCCACGTATTGTCCACCGCCCGGGAGCGGGTGAAGGAGCGGCCCGCCCGGAGGCTGGCGTAGGAGGAGCCCGCCGGGGCCAGGCTGGAGTCGCTCTCGTTCTTCATCTCCAGCACCAGGTCCCGGAGACGCCTCAGGTCGCTGAAGTCCGCCCCGGCCATGAGGCTCAGGGCCAGGTCCAGGGCGGGTTCGAACTTCTCGTCCAGGGCTTTGAGGCGGAAGGTCAGCCAGTCCCGGCCCGCCAGGTCCATGATGCCCGCCGGTGTGGCCAGGGTGCGGCCCGTGCCGGGGACGGCGGAGCCTGTTTGCAGGGCGGCGTAAAAGCCCCCGGCGTGGAGGGAGAGGAGGCTTGAGACGGCGGCATAGTCCATTCCGGGGAGCCCCACGGAGACCACGGCGCGGGAAAAGAGGGGGAGCCAGTGGTAGTCCGCCGGGTCCAGGGTGTCCAGGGGGAAAGCTATGTCCGCATAGGTGATTCCGTTGGTAAAGAGGCCGTGGGTCAGGGCCGGGACGCCGCTCAGGTCCAGGAGTTGCCGGGGGCAGGTTTCTATTTCCAGGGAAAGGTCCCCCCGGCGGAGGTGGGGGATGGCGGCCAGGGCCTGGGGGTCCTCGGGGGCGCTCTGTATGCGCTCCAGCTCCGCATTTTTGGCGGCGATTTCCCGCCTTTCCTCCGGGCTCAGGGCCGCTTCCCGCTCCGCCAGGGAGGCCGCCAGGGCCGCCTCCTTTTTTTCCAGAAAATCCGCCTGGGGTTCGAGGATCACCAGCGCCCGGTGGGGGTTGTCGAGGAGGTAGGTCTTGATGAGGGATTCAAAGTAGCGGCCCCCGGCAACGCGCTCTTTGAGCCGGGTGAAGGCCGGGACAAAGAGCAGGCTCTCCCAGGGTTTGGCCCCGTAGAGCCAGCCCCGGAAGGACCTTCTGAGCCAGGTGAGGGAGTAGGGCCCCCCGGCGCGGCGTATTTCCCGGTTGGCGAATTCCAGGGAGAAGAGGGCCGCTTCGATCTCGCTCTGGGGGAGGCCCTCCCGCACATAACGTTCCAGTTCCCCCATGATGAGGGCCTCCACCCCGGCTGCCGCCGCTTCCAGGCCTCCTTCAGAGGAAACTCCCCGGAGCCCTGCGGTAAAAACGGTTTCCCGGAGTTCGCTTTCCAGGCCCGTGGCCGGAGACAGGTCCTCCCCCAGGCCCGATTCGATGAGGGTTTTCATGAGGGGGGAGCCGTCGTGGCCGAGGAGCACCTCGGTGAGGGCACCCAGGGCCAGGGTCTCCGCAGCGTCGGCGGAATCCGAGCAGAGCCAGGAGATGAACACCGTAGCCTTGGGATCGCCCCCGGCTGGGCAGGGGCGGTGGATGCGGCGGGGGCTGGCCCAGCGGGGCGCCTTGGCTACGGGCGGCGCGGCCCTGCCGCCGGGGATTTGGGAGAGGAAATGCTCGTCCAGGAAGCGGAGCTGCCGCTCCGTGGGGATGTTTCCCGCCAGGAATATGCGGCAGTTTGCCGGGGAGTAGCGGCTTTCGTGGAATTGCCTGAGCCCCTCCCAGGTCAGATCGGGAATATTCTCCGGGTCGCCGCCGGATTCAAAGTCGTAGGGGGTGCCGGGGAGCACCGATTTAACGGACCAGAGCCCCGCGTAGGCGTCCAGGGAGGAGTAGGAGCCCTTCATCTCGTTATAAACCACCCCGGTTATGGAGGGGGCCTGCCCGGCGGGGAGGACCAGCCGGTGGCCCTCCTGCATGAAGGTCCACTCGGAGAGCAGGGGCCGGAACACCGCATCGCCGTAGACAGACATAAGGTTGAAGTAGTCCTGCTCGTTCACCGAGCTGGCCGGATAGAGGGTCTTGTCGGGGAAGGTCCACGCATTGAGAAAGGTCTGGAGGCTGCCCTGGGCAAGCACGAGAAAGGCGTCCTTCAGGGGGTAATTCCGGGAGCCGCAGAGTACGGAGTGTTCCAGGATGTGGGCAACCCCGGTGGAATCCTCCGGGGTCGTGGCGAAGCCGAAGGCAAAGAGATTCTCCGGGTCATCGTTCAGGATGTGAAACACCTCGGCCCCGCTCCGGTCGTGCCGCGCCCATATACCCAGGGCGTCGAGTTCCTTCAACGCCGCCGTCTCAATCACCGTAAAACCGCCCGCCAGCTTGCCGCCGCTGTCCGGGCCGCCGGTCCCGCGCTCATCTTGTTTCATCGCACTACATCCTCATCGGTATACAATAAGATTTCGCCCCGCTCCCGGGCCTTTCTGAACCATTCAAGAAATTTCCGCCCCTCGACGTCGGCGTCCCTGCGGAGCACCGTTCCGAGCCAGGCGCCCTCCTCCCCTATGACGGCCCGCCGGGTCTCCGACACATTGGCCAGGATCTTCTCCCTGAAGGCCGGGGAGCGCCCCTTGAGGAGGAGGGCTATGTCCCGGTCGTTCATGGCGCGGAGTTTTTCCTGCAAAGGCCGGTCCTCCGCATTGACCAGATCGTCCAGCGTGTAAAGCCGGTCCTGAATCTCCCGGCTCAGCTCCGGGTCCTGGCGGCGCATATCGGCCAGGAGCCTCTCCCCGAAGGAAACATCCGCCTGCTTCAGGATGGCGGTCAGCGCTCCGGGGCCGTCCACCTCGTGCTCCACCTCCCCGCCGGCATCGGCAAAACGCCGGGCCTTCTCCCGCAGCCCCGCGGCAACCCGCTCCGTTACGTCCGGCGGCGCTGCCTCCAGGTGGGCGAGGCGCTTCACCACGCCGGCCTTCTGTTCGGGGAGCATATTTTTCAGGGTCTCCGCGGCGAGCTTCGCCGGGAGCCGGGAAAGCACGAGAGTGACCGTGGCCAGCGCCTCGGCCCGCAGGAGCAGGGCAATCTGGGGGCCGGAAAAATTTTCCAGAAAGTCAAAGGGATTATCCCCGCCGCCGGGAATGGCCTTTTTAAGGTAGGACTCCCCCTTTTCCCGGCCAAAGGCAACGTAGAGAAGTTTCCGGGCCGCCTCCACGCCGCCCTTTGCCGTCCCGGTCCAGCCGTAGGCCCCGGCGAAAAGCTCCTGGAATTCGCCGAGAATCTCCTCCGCCTCATCGGCGCTTATACCCCGGATCCGGGCTATCTCCTGGGAGATGGCCTCCACCTGGTCCAGGTCCAGCTCCGCCAGAATGCGGGAGGCTTCCTCCGGCCCTATGATGATAAGAAATTTTGCCACCCGGCGGAGTTTCGGCTCCCCCCCGGCGGTCTTGAGGGGGCCCTGCTTCCCGGCCTCCGCCTTTTCCGGCAGGGGCTCTTCCAGGGACGGCGCCCCGCCGACAAGATTCTCGTCCTGTCCGGTCTGCCTCAGTACCTTCCGGTAAGCCTCGATGCCCCGCCTCCGGGCAGCGTCTTCCTTTGACTTTCCCACAGTCCCACTCCGGTCTTACCCTACCGTATTTTTGCGGGAGAAACTATAGAGGGAGGAAGAAGAGGGGGGCGCATCCCCGGCCCGTTCCGGGCCGGGGACCGGGCTATGCGGGGAAGAGCCCGCTAAGAACTCGCTTGCGCGAGGGAGGGTTCGCGGGGGAGGCTATCGCTCCGGACCCTGCTGCGCAGGGTCTGCCCTTCGGGCACCCCTTCTATCCCTTGCGCGGAAGAAGCCTGTGCGCGAAAAGTACGTTGATAATATTTGCGGCGGTTCCAAAATGTCAGATTTTGGAACCGCCGCCTTAGATGTCATTTATCTTGCTTTTTTTCGTGGGTTTAGTATTTTTCGTGGTAAATTTTAATTTTCACCTTAATTATCGGATCAAAATCTATAGTAAACTTATATGTGGGTATTCCTTCGCCAGGGGGTTTGGGAAGTGTTGCTGCTGAAAGTTTGCGGCTTTCAGCCTGGGAGTTTGCTGCGCAAACTCTGGGAAGGGGGCGGGGGCGTTACGGGGGGCAGCGGAAGACCCCGCAGGCCCGAGGAGGCTGGAGCGCAGGGGGTTCAAGACCCCGCTTGCACGGGGGGCACTCCTTATTCTTCCGCTCTTTTTTCCCCGTACCTTGCGCATTTTTTCCGGGCCCCTGGGCTGAAGGGTTTTAGCGGTGTATCCGTGAAAATAATTGGTTTTTTATAGATATTTTGACAGTGATTTATTTTTTTATGTGCTACCTTTGTTATCGTAGAGGGTAACCCCCAAGGGGGTATGACAGTGGGAAAAAGTAGTTTTTACACTAATGCGCCAATGCCCCGTGGTAACAGCGGGCATCTGGACCGGCCCCGAATTGACAGAATTCTTGAGCAGGCCCTGAAACGGCCCGTCGTTTCGGTGTGCGCCGGAGCAGGTTTCGGCAAGACGGTGGCAGTATATTCTTTTTTACAGAAGTACAATTATCCTACGGTGTGGCTCCAGTTTTCTGAGCGCGACAATATTCCTGTGCGCTTTTGGGAGAACTTTATCAACACCATATCGGTTATTGACCCGGAAAGCGGAGAGAAACTCTCCAAAACAGGATTCCCTGAAACGGATCGCCAATTTGTGCGCTATCTGGTAATTCCCCGCCGGGGAATTAGTACCACCACAAAATTTGTTTTTGTGTACGATGATTTTCATCTGGTCAGCGACAAGCGGGTGCTGCGCTTCATGGAACATTCGGTCTCAAGCTCCTTTCCCAATATTACTTCCGTGCTTATCTCCCGCTTTGAGCCGGATATTAATTTCCGAAGGATGTCCGATCAGGGAATCCTGTCCAGGGTGTCCGAGGGCGATCTCCGTTTTACGCAGGATGAGGTTTCCCGCTACTTTACCTTCATGAATGTCGAGTTTTCCGCGGAAATATTGCAGCATTATGTGTACCCGGATACCGAAGGCTGGGCCTTCGCGGTACGCCTGGCGGCGCTTTCCCTCCAGAACGCCCCGGCGCATTACGCGTGGCACGGGTTCAGGAAAAATATTTTCAAGCTCATAGAGTACGAGGTGATGTCTGCGGTTGCGCCCCTGGCCGCGCCGGAGCTTCAGGAACGGATGAAACACTTTCTCGTGAAGCTTTCCCTTATCGATCATCTGGCGGCGGAGCTTCTCTCGGAGCTGGACGAGGAGGGGGATTTGATGCGGCATCTGGATTCCATAGCCTCCTTTGTGCAGTACGACAGCTACCGGGGAGCCTACCGGATACATAATCTTTTTCTTGAATATCTTCAGACGCAGCAGGATCTGTACATTACGGAGGCGGAAAAAAAGGAAGTGTACCTGAAGGCCGCCGCATGGAGCATAAAAAACCAGCGTCTGGTTGACGCGGTGAACTATTACGAAAAGGCGGGGGCCTACGACGAGCTTTTTACCGCCATCTATCCCTGGCTTCCGGCAGTGATACCAAAGCAGGTGGCCCAGGTGCTGCTTGCGGCTTACGAGCGGGCGGCCCCGGAAATATCCGGGCGGAATCCCGTGATCTTTATCCTTTACACGCGGCTCCTGCTCAGCACATCCGAATTTCAGCGGCTGATCCGGGAGCTTACGGGGCTGATCATTCCCAGGCTTGAGGCCCTTCCCCCGTCGCCGCAGAAGCACCGGACCCTGACGGGCTGTTACAGCGGCCTGGGTTACGCACGGCTCTTTATCAGCGCCCGCATGGGGGATTATTCCTTTGTGCAGGATTTTGAGCGGGCCCTTTACTATCACAACATCAGTGACTACACGGAGCATCCCCCCGCCTCGGTGATAAGTCTCGGTACCTACGTGTGTACCCTGACGGGCGGGGATGCGAAGGAGATAGAGGCCTTTCTCAGCGCCCTTTCGGCCATGACGGTCTACGCCGCCGCCGCCATCGGGGGTTACGCGTGGGGCCTGGACGATCTGGGCCGGGCGGAACTGGCCCTGTTTAGAGAGGACTTTGACCGGGTGGAATTCTTTGGCCGCAGGGCCCTGGCCAGGGCGAAGGAGAGGCAGCAGTACGAAATTGAAAACCGCGCCCTTTTTTACCTGCTCCGTATATACATAGCCCGGGGCGATCTCAATGCCGTCAATGCGTGTCTCGTCCGCCTGGAATCGTCCCTGGGGGTACCTGAGTACCTCAACAGTAATATGCTTTACGATCTGGTTACCGCCTGGTTCTACGCCCAGATAGGCCGGAGGGACCGCATTGCCCCCTGGATTAAGAACGACTTTGAGGAAAGTGATCTGAACTCCCTGATCCACGGTTTTGAAATTCTCATAAAGGTCAAATGCCACTTTGCGGAGGAACGCTACCCTGCGGCCCTCGCCACCCTGGGAAGCAGGGACAACGACTACCATGCCGCCGGGCGTTTCCTTTTCGGCAAAATAACGGTCAAAACCATGGAGGCCGTAACCCGTTACCGCCTCCGGGACCAGGACGGGGCCTTTGCCGCCATGGAAGCGGCCTATAGCCAGGCGGAGCCCCTGGGTCTTTTCATGTCCTTTACGGAACTGGGGAAGGATATGCGTACCATCGCCGATGCCTACCTCAAACGGCGGCGGCACGTCATACCGGCGGCGGCGGTTATCAGCATAAGGAGGAACGCCGCGGTTTATGCAAAGCGGCTTCTCACGGTGGCCAGGGCCCTGGGTGTGGGAAACTCCCGCCGGATGCCGGTGAAAAACCGGGAGTCCCGCTACGGCGCCGCGCCCCTTTCGCCGCGGGAGCGGCAGGTGCTGGAATGTCTTGTTCAGGGCCTTACCAGGGAGGAAACCGCCCGTAACTTGTCCATTTCCATCAATACCGTAAAAAGCGCGCTGCGCAGCCTCTACAACAAACTGGGGGCGGCGAACCGGGCCGATGCGGTGAGAATTGCCGCGGCGCATCTTCATGAAAAGTGATTTTTTCCACAGCAATGTCCCGGTGATTCCGGGCAGCCGCTTCTTTCTTGTAAGGCCCCGGTTGGATCATATTCTGGAGCAGGCCCTGGAGAGCGGGCTTACCACGGTAACCGCCGGACCGGGTTACGGCAAAACCCAGGCGGTGAGTTCCTACCTCAGCCGCACCAACGCCGTGGTGCTTTGGCTGCAGGTTTCGGAGCAGGACAACCTGGGGGCCCGGTTCTGGGAAAACCTCACGGAGGTTACCTGCTCCTACAACTATTCTGTGGGAAAGGCCCTGCAAGATATTGGTTTCCCCGTCTCGGTGAGGCAGTTTGACCGGTTCAGGGATATTCTGAGCCGGACGATGAAGCCGGACCGAAGGTACATTCTCGTTTTTGACGACTGCCACCTGCTCCGCCCCGGCCCGGTGCTGGAACTGATAGAGCGCAGCGTTGTTACGCCGCCCTTCCTCCATTCGCTGGTGATGATCTCCCGCTCGGAGCCGGAGATAAACACCGTATCCCTGCTCTTAAAACAGATCATCTCCACCGTTACCGCCGAGGACCTGCGCTTTACGGGGGAGGAGATTGCCGGCCTCTACCGGCTTCTCGACATAACGCTTCCGGAAGAGGAAATCAGCGCGATTCTGCGGGACACCGAGGGCTGGCCCATATCGGTGGCCCTGCTGGGCCGGGAACTGGAACGCCTCGATCCGGCTGAGCGGAGCTATCTGCATCCCCGGATTATGGAACGCTCCCTGGAGCGTATGGAAAACGACGCCTACGAGTCCATGGCGCCGGAGCTGCGTAAATTTCTGCTTAAGCTTTCCCTCATTCAGGACTGGGCGCCCAAGCTGCTGGAAGCGCTTACCCCGGACAGGAAACTTATCTCCGCCCTGGAACAGGCGGCGCCCTTTATCCGCTACGACGGTTACCGGGACCGTTACCGGATTCATCATCTCTTTATCGAATTCCTGCAGGAAAAAGAATCTGAATTAACCGAAGATGAAAAACTGGAGGTTTACAATAAGGCCGGGGACTGGTGCGCCGAAAACAGGCTCAGCATGGACGCGGCGCTTAACTACGGGAAGGGCCGCAATTACCGGGGGCTCATCGGCGTTACCTCATCCCTGCCCCGCATGGCCCCGGCCCAGACGGCGGAATTCCTGCTCAATATCATAGACCAGACCATCCCGCCGGGCTCCCCCGTCCCGGAAACGGAGGAAGCCCTGCTGCTCCGCTATGTGGAGCGCAGCAAATTCCTCATTTCCCTCCGGCGCTTCAGCGAGGCGGCGGATACGTGCAGGGAAGCGATAGAACTGTTTGCGGG
>JAISQV010000248.1 GCA_031273985.1 Spirochaetaceae bacterium
CGGGGATAGCCGCCTATACCAAGGGCCTCGTCCAGCAGAATGGAGCCCGAAGGAACCGTCTCTATGCCCGCGGCGCTGACATGGGCGCCGAGCTTCATGAGCGATCCCGCCCCGAACTGTTTCTCAATCTGGATACGGGCCGCTTCCAGAGCCTTCTGCTTCTCTTCCCCGCTTGCCAGGGGGTTGCCCCTCGTCTTTTCTACCGTTTCGCTTGACTTAGCCACGTTTTCCCTCCCCTTATTATGGTGATTGTCCCCAGTTTTGCTTCAATATATCTGAAAAAAAAATTAAAAAAAAGGAGGGGGCAGCCGCCCCCTGCGCTCCAGCCGCCTGCGGCGTCTTCCGCTACCCCCACTGCGGGGGCACCCCGCAACGCCCCGTGCTCTCTCCCTGGAGTTTTGCGCAGCAAAACTCCCAAGCTGAAAGCCGCGAAGCGGCTTTCAGCAGCAACGCCCCCGGCCCCACGGAGTTTGCGTCCCGCTTCCTTTCATGGTAGGATCGGCTTACTCGTCGATTTCTGAGAGGAGGTTCTATGCTGTACTATCCCGATGATCTGGTGGACCGGTGGATCATGGACGATGTGAACCAGGGGGACCTGACCACCCGTATCCTGGGCTTCGGCGCGGTCCGGGGGACCATAAGCTTTTCGCTCAGGGAGCCGGGAAGGGTCAGCGGGGTTGACGCCGCGGAGAAGGTCCTCCGCCGCCTGGGGCTGGAGATCACCGAAAGGCTTGCGGACGGAAGCGATAACGACGGCTCATCCAGCCTTATCGCGGCGGCGGGAAGGGCGGCGGCCCTGCACCAGGCCTGGAAGGTGTGCCAAAACATCCTTGAGTGGGCCTGCGGGGTGGCCGCGTATACCTCCCTTATGGTAAGGGCCGCACAGGCGGTGAACCCCGCCGTTCAGGTAGCGGCAACGCGGAAAAACATTCCCGGCACCAAACTCCTGGCCCTGGCCGCCGTCCTTGACGGCGGGGGCATAATCCACCGGGGCGGGACCTCGGAAAGCATCCTCCTCTTCGCCAACCACCGGCGCTTCCTCGGTTTTACGGGAACCGGGGAGGACTGGAAAAAAATAGTGGCGGCCCTCAAGGCCGAAGCGCCGGAGAAAAAAATTGTGGTGGAGGCGGACACCCGCGAGGAGGCCCTTTTGGCCCTGGCGGCGGACCCGGACATACTCCAGCTGGACAAGTTCAGCCCCCCGGATGTGCGGGGTATCGTTGAGGAGGCGGCCAAACGGGGAAGCCGCTGCCTGGTCTCCGCCGCGGGAGGGGTTACCAGGGAGAACGCCGCGGAATACGCCGCCGCGGGCGCCGGGCTCATCGTCTCTTCCGCGCCCTACTACGCGAAACCCGCGGACGTGAAGGTTGTGCTAAGCCCGGCGGGGCCTGATAGATAGCCTACATACGCTCGAAGAACACGAGCTTGTCCGCGGGCAGCCGCTGGGCGTGAAAATCTGAAGGCGCGGCGTCCGGCGCGGGGTAGCCCAGGGGCAGCACCGCCACGGGAATCAGATTCTCCGGAATGCCGAATTCCTGCCGGGCTTTGGCCGCGTCGAAAAACATGACCCAGGTGCTGCCCAGGCCCAGGTCGGCGGCCTGCAACATGGCCTGGGCGGTAACAATACTGGCGTCCACAAAACCGGAATCCTGTTTGTCCGTAGGCCGGACCCAGCAGGCTTCGCTGTCGTAGCAGATCAGCAGCACGAGGGGCGCTCCGAAACGGCAGGGAGTAACCTGATCCATTTTGCGGAGTCCCTCTTCCGAGGCAACAACCAGAACCCGCTGGGGCTGCCTGTTTGCCGCCGTGGGCGCATTCCGCAGGGCCTCGATGATCAGATCGAGCTTTTCCTTCTCCACCGGATCGGTTTTGAATTTCCGCACCGAATAACGCGCGGCGGCCAACTCTCTAAAGTTCATGGGCAAAGTCCTCCTGCCCCTCATTGTAACGATCTCCATTCCATCTGTACATTGCCCAAACTTGACCCGCAAATCAAATCACGGTTACCTTTTTCCGTCCTTTGTGTCCTCTACTTTTCCTCGGTTCCATAACGGAAAAGTGCGCCTTTGTGGTTATTTTTTCCTCCAAAAACTTGAGTTTGATGATATTTCAGGGTTTGGAAAAAATAAACGCCGAGGCCCTGAAACTCCTCCCCCGTCCCCTTGACAAGATTTTAGTATCTTGTTAGCTTGGGTTATCTCCACTTTGAAGGTGGAGAATGTGATCACTCACATAGAAAACCATGAAGGTTACAGTTCAGCCGGGGCGGAGTTTCTGTTGCGGCGGGCTTGTTTGTGCAAAAGGCCGGCGCCGGAGCCGTCCGATTTGGACAGACTGACCTTCATGGTTTTTTTTTGCGCAAATCGCCGCGAGAGGAGGACTATTATGCACATGGCGGACGCTTTACTTTCACCTGCCGTTGGAGGCGCGATGCTTGCCGTTGGAGCGGCGGCTATAGGACTGTCGATTCGGAATATAGCTGCGGACAAGGGGGCCGGGGCGCCGGAGGCCGGGCCGGCGAATCCGGCCTTTGATGACAGGAAAATTCCCCTCATGGGGATCATGGGCGCTTTTGTGTTTGCCGGGCAGATGATCAATTTTACGATACCCGGCACCGGATCGTCGGGGCACATAGGGGGCGGTATTTTGCTGGCGGCCCTCCTGGGCCCCGCGCCGGCGCTCGTAACCCTTGCTTCGGTGCTGCTGATACAATGCCTTTTCTTCGCGGACGGGGGGCTTCTCGCCTATGGCTGTAATGTATTCAACATGGGCGTAACCTCCTGTATCGCGGCGTATACGCTGATATACAAGCCCCTGGTGAAAAAGGGCTTGAACAAGCGGAATATCACGGTTGCCTCGGTCTTTGCGGTTACGGCCGGGCTTCTTGCGGGATCGTTCTGTGTCGTGCTGGAAACCCTGCTCTCCGGCGTTACCGAACTGCCCTTAGGCGCCTTCGTCGCGCTCATGCTGCCTATTCACTTTGCCATCGGCCTTATCGAGGGGATCGTTACGGCCGCCGTCCTCTGCTTCGTCCACAGCGCGAGGCCGGAACTGCTCGCCGGGGCGCTGCCCGCCGCCGCTATTCCAAGCCCCGCCAAGGCGATGTCCTTCAAGAAAGTGCTTGCCCTATTCGGTATCCTGACGGCGCTTGTCGCGGGCGGCTTGTCCCTCTTCGCGTCCGCCTACCCTGACGGGCTTGAATGGTCCATGGAAAGAACGGCAGGGACGGCGGAGCTTGAGCGTGAAGGCGGCGTGTACGAAACAAGCGCCGGTATCGTGGAAAAGACGGCGTTCATGCCGGATTACGGCTTCCGCGGGGCTAACGAAGATGCAGCGGCCGCCGGAACCGCCGCGGCGGGTATAACGGGCAGCGTAATAACCGTGCTCCTGGCCGGGGGGATAGGCCTTGCGGCAAACGCGGTGCGCCGCCGGAAGGCAGGGCCCCGGGCGGCTGCCTAGAAGTGTCTCAATTTCATCGCGCGGCGGCGGGGATCGATCACCTGGAGCGCCTGGGCCGTGGAGACTCCCCTGTCCACGGCCTGAACACAGGGGTAAAAGCCGCCGCCGCCGTTCTTTTTCTGGCGCTTGTGATCTCCTTCCCGTCAAAAAATGTGAGCGGCCTTGTGGGTTTCGCCCTGTATCCGGCGTTTATGATGGCCCTTTCCGGTACCCCATACCGCCCGCTCCTCGCCCGTCTTGTCTTCGCCATGCCCTTCGCGCTGTTCGCGGGGCTAAGCAACCTGTTTTTCATGCGCGGGGCGGCCTTTACCCTGGGCGGCTTTACGGTAAGCGCGGGGCTTGTGTCCTTCGCCTCGATCATGCTGAAGACGTTTCTCTGCGTATTCGCCACGCTGATTCTCATATCCACGACGCCTTTCACCGAACTCTGCGCCCTCCTCACCGGCCCGCGGGGGCTTGGCATACTGGGCCTGCAAGTCGTGTTAAGTTACCGCTATGTTTCCGTCCTTTTGGATGAGGCGCAGTCGATGCGGACGGCCTACCTGCTGCGCGCCCCCAGCGAAAAGGCTGTCCGTATGCGGGATATGGGGAGTTTTTTGGGCCAATTGCTGCTGCGAAGCTTCGACCGCGCCGGGCGCGTATACTACGCGATGAAGTGCCGTGGCTTCTGCGGCGTGTACCATCCGCGGGAGCGCCGCCCCCTGCGCCGCGCCGACTTCATATTTCTCTTTGGAATAAGCTCCGCCCTTTTTACGCTACGCTTCTTTAACATCAGTTTGTTTCTGGGTAAACTTATAAAACGGTGATTGTTCCTCCCCTGTTGGACGTTCAGAGGCTTTCGGTTTTCTATCCGGGGTCATCCGGGGGGCTTGTACTGGAAGACCTTTCTTTCTCTGTCGCGGAAGGGGAGAAGATCGCCCTTTTGGGGGCTAACGGCGCGGGAAAATCAACGCTGTTCCTCACCCTGTTGGGTGTCCTTGCCATACATTCGGGCAGCGTTGAGGTTGAGGGGCTTGTTTTGGATAAAAAGAGTCTTCCCGCTATTCGGCGGAAGATCGGGCTCATCTTTCAAAACCCTGACGACCAGCTTTTTATGCCGACAGTATACGAGGATGTGCTATTCGGCCCTCAAAACGCCGCCCCTACGGACAGCGCAGATATCGGCAAAGCGGCGCAGGATATCCTCGAAAGGCTGGAAATTACCCGCTTAAAGGACAGGATGCCGCACAAACTTTCAGGCGGCGAAAAGCGGCTTGCCGCCCTCGCCGGCGTCCTTGTCATGGAACCGCGCCTCCTCCTTATGGACGAGCCTACCGCTTTTCTTGACCCCCGCGCCCGCCGCCGCCTTGTTGCCGTTCTTAAAACGCTGCCCCAAACGTATATCATCGCCACCCACGACTTCGGCCTCGCGCTCGATCTGTGTACACGCTGCATAGTTCTTGACAAGGGGCGCATCCGCGCGGACGGCCCCGCCGCCGCCCTCATCGGCGACAAGGCATTACTGGAAGACTGCGGCCTCTAGTACCTTGATTAGGTCAAATCAATAGGTTTAACCACGGACCGCACGGACGGATAGAGAGAGCAACGATAAAATAGCGTTTTCATCCATACTTTTCTCTATTTTTCTCACAAACAGATGAAGAATCGAGGTGTAAATTCTGAATATCGAAGCAAAAGTCCGTGTTTTCAGTGTGGTCGGTGGTTATTCTTCTTGGGTAAGTAAACGCGCATGGGTATCCCCTCCCCCGCGAGCCGGTGAACGGGTTCTTGGGATGCATCAAGGTAGCCGCTCACGCGGCATCAGAAACCCCAACGGGGGCGGGAGAAGGACGGGGGGCGTTGCTGCTGAAAACCGCAGAGCGGTTTTCAGCTTGGGGGTTTGCGCGGAGCGCAAACTCCAGGGAGAGAGCACGGGGCGTTGCGGGGTGTCCCCGCAGAGGGGGTAGCGGAAGACGCCGCAGGCGGCTGGAGCGTAGGGGGAGACTTCCCCCTCCTCGTTCCTCTCTCTCCTCACTTCAGGGTCCGCAGCTTGCGCTCCGCCCTTCCCTGTGGTATGGTTTCAAAGGGCGGATGTCTTGCGCCGCCCGCCACGCAACGATGAGCAGCGATACCCTGGACCTGGAATTGGTCATTCTGGAAAGTATGTACCGTTCTTCAGCGCGGAACGAGCCGCTCCGGCAGCGGAGTCTTGCCGGGGTGGCGGGTATTTCCCTGGGTATGACCAATACGATCCTGAAAAGGCTGGCAAAGAAGGGATGGATCAGCGTTACGAAACTCAATAGCCGCAACATACGGTATCTGGTTACGATCGAGGGGATCAACGAGATACTAAACCGGAGTTACCGGTACTTCAAGCGGACCATCAAGAATATAGTCCGTTACAAGGACGGGATCGATGAGGCGATACACGCCGCCCGGAAACGGGGTATGGTTACCGTGATTTTGGCGGGAGACAGCGATCTGGACTTCATTTTGGAACATTCCTGCGCCCAGGGGGGGCTGATCTTTGAGCGGACGGCCTATCCCCCGCCCAGGGGAAGGACCGGGACGCCGGGAACCCTGGTGGTGTACCCGGAGACTGTCCCCCCGCCGGGGGGCCGGGCTTCCCCGGAAGACGCCGGGGGGGCCTTCTACCTTTCCCGCATGGCCCTGGGAGCGGAGCGGAGCGCCGGTGACTAGCCTGCGTTTCCGCTTCAAGGCCTTTGAAACCGAAGCCTTCATAACGGAGGAGCTTCCCGCCGGAGAGGCTGTTTGGAGAGCGAAGCCTTCCCGGGCCCTCCTGGTCTGTGACCGCAACACCGAGTATCTGGCCCGCCGTATGGCCGCGGGGGAGGCTCCGGCCTTCTGTGTGCTGCCTCCGGGGGAAGGGGCCAAGACCTGGGGCTCCGTGGAGAACATACTCCGGGCGGCCCGCGAGGCGGGACTGGGCAGGGACGGGCTCTTTGTGGGCTGCGGCGGCGGCGTGGTGAGCGATCTTGCCGCGTTTTCCGCGTCGGTGTATATGCGGGGGACGGAACTCCGCCTCATCTCCACCAGCCTCCTCGGCATGGTGGACGCGGCCCTGGGGGGCAAGACGGGCTTCGATCTTTTCGGTATCAAGAATCTGGCGGGAACCTTCTACCCCGCGTCCGGGGTTTTTGCGCCGGTGGAGGCCCTGGCCTCCCTGCCGGAGCGGGAGTGGAGGTCCGGCATGGCGGAGCTTATTAAGACCGCCCTGCTGGACGAAAGCGGGGAAATGCCGGCCCTTCTCAGGGAGAACCGGGAGTGGCTGCTCTCCCCCGCCGCGGCCTGCGGGAAGGGATCGCCGGTGGGGGGAATCATCGCCGGGGCCATGGAACTCAAGGGCCGTATCGTGGAGGAGGACCCCGAGGAGCGGGGAAGCCGCCGGGCCCTGCTCAACCTGGGCCACACCTTCGGCCATGCCCTGGAAAGCGCGGCGGGCCTCGGCGTCCTGAGCCACGGGGAGGCTGTGGCCTGGGGGCTGGCCCGCTCCGCGGATCTTGGCCTCCGCCGGGGCGTGCTCCCCGAGGGGCGGGCGGAGGAGATTAGGGAGATGCTTGCGTTTTGGGGCTACGAGACCCGCTCCCCCCACCCGCTCCTGCGGGATCCCGGCGCCTTCATGGCGGCCCTGGGGGGGGACAAAAAAAGGAAGGCCGGGAAGAATGTGTTCATTGTGCCTGGCCGCCGGGGCGCCGAAGCCCTTCCGCTGGATCTTGCCGATAGCGGGGAGAAAAAACTGATTGAATCTATCGTCTTTGGGACCTGAACATCCCCTGCGCGGGAAACGATTACTCCGGCGGCCTTCTCCGGCGCTGCTGCCGGCCTTGCTCTTGCTGCTCCTCGCGCCGGTCTCAGGCCAGGAAGCCGCCGCCTCGGGGGAGCCCCCGCAGGATTCCGGGGTCTACGTGATCAGGAGCATAGACTTTAGCCGCGTCGGGCGCAGCCTCCCCTCGGCGCTGCTCTATCACGGGGAACTCAAGACCGGCGAGCGCTTGACGGGCAGGAGGAACCTTGAGCGTTACATACAGCGGAAAACCCAACTGCTCATCAACCAGAGAACCCTGGAATATGCGGCGATAGCCTACGCGCTGGGAAGCCCCGAGGAGGATGGTGCGATTCCCGTGCAGCTCCTCGTTTGTACCAGGGACAGTTTTAACTTTTTCATATTCCCCAAACCGCTGATATCCTCCAACTCCGGCCTCGACATCACCCTCAAGGCCAGGGATTATAATTTTCTGGGGACCATGAATCCCCTGCGCTTCGATCTGGGCTACGCCCTGGACTATGCGGACCGCTCCGCGCAAAAGCGCCGCTTCACCGACGGAACCTTCACCGTCCTTCTTGATTCGGACATTCCCGTGCGATTATTCGATCTAGACTTCAACATTGATTTTGATAATGAATTCAAGTTTACCTCCAATGAGCCCTTTTACTACAAGAACTGGACGGGCCTTTCCCTGGAGCTTCCCGTAGCCTTTACTACCGCGACCCTGGGCTTCAGGCAGATAACCACGGTTAATGAAAACAACGCCAGGGTCTTTGAGGATTCGGGCTACGATCCGGCGCTGCACGATGAGTTTGAGCGGGTCTTTACCTACAGTGAATTATTCGTTTCCTGGTCCTTTCCCACGGGAGTCGTGGTAGGCGAATTCGGCGACCTCCGCTACTCCCCCCGCCTCGCCGGGGGCATAAACTACCGGCCCGGCAGTCCCGGCTGGGACCCCGGGGATCTTCGCCGGGGACTCACCGGCTCCTTCAGCCACAGCGTGGGTTTTGAGCGTATAGACTGGATAGGGAACTACCGGAGGGGCCTCTCCGCCCATACGGGGAACGATGTGGCCTATAACTTCCGCAAGGCGGAATGGGGTATGAGCTGGAATGCCATTGTTAGGGGGCATCTGCCCCTGACATCTTTCAGCGGCATATCGGGGCGCTTCAAATTCGATCAGATTATTTTGGGGGATACCAACACTTCCGCCGGTGAGGTTCTCCGGGGGATCATCGACAGGTCCGTAAGCGCCGATATAATGTTCTCGATCAATCTGGACTTTCCCCTGCAGGCGCTGCTTTTTCTTCCCTCCCGCTGGTTCGATAAACCGGCGCTTCACTTCTTTGATTTTGAACTGCACATCTCCCCTATTCTGGACGCCGCCCTGCGGAAGCCCCGGACGGAAAACCGGTTTATCCCCGAAGCCGCCGCGGGAATTGAGATCATCGTATTTCCCTTTTTTATTCGCCAGGTCTTTATCCGGGGGAGCTTTGCCCTTAATCTCAGGGATCTGATCGACACCGGCAGGCCGGGGGAATACGAATATTTCGTCGGCCTGGATCATCACTATTAGCGCCGCCTTTGCAGCACCAAGGGAAGATAATTTTTAATACAACCACGGACAGCAGGGGACAAAAGTCCGGAAATTCTGGCGCTGTCAACAAGTAAAAAGTCCGTGTGGTCAGCGGTTAACATTCTCCCCCGTTCTATTCACAGCTTATGGGGAAGAAGAAAAACCACAAAGATACACGAAGGGGCACGAAGGTTTTTATTTGGAGTTTTTCCTCCTGCGCCGTGTTACTTTGTGCAACGTCGTGGTTTTTTCTCCCGCTTCCCTTCGTGCGCCTTTGCGGTTGATTCTTCATTCCAGGGCGCGTATGTTTGCCGCGTAGTAATCCCAGCCTTCGGCGGCCTTGTAGTCGGCTACACTGGCCGCGGGCACATAGATCGTAACGCCTGTGGCCGGAAACCACCCCATGTATGCGTTACCCTTTTGGGGCGGCGTTTCGGCAAGGACGGTAACGCTTTCAAGGGCCGTACAGCCCCGAAAGGCGTACATGCCTATGGCCCTTACCGATGCGGGTATCACCACGGACCTGAGGGCTGTGCAGTTTTCAAAGGAATAATACCCTATGTGCGTCGTGGAGGCCGGCAGAATCACCTGCACCACCTTGTCTTTGCCCGCCGTGGAAGTTGCTCCCCCCTCCTGCTGGAGATCGTCCCAGCCTATGGTGGCCCCGCTGCACGCGTCAAGGTTGAGGGCCACGTACCTTCCGGCAAGGGCCGGGAACAGGGGCTTGAGCCCCCCGCCGCCGGACCTTTCGCTTAGCGCTATATCGGAGAGCATGACATAATACGGGGCGGCGGGGCTGTTTGCGGGAAGCCCGCCCAGCCAGGCGCTCATGGCGGCGAGGCTCCGGAAATGGTCCCAGACCCGTACCGTGCAGTACGCGGCCCTGTTCCCGTCACCGGTCCTTACGGTGATCCGGGCGGTGCCGGGCCCCTGTGCGGTCAGGGTCCCGTCCTCCACGGTAACCACCGCCTCATTGCTCGACGACCAGGAGAGCCCCCGGTTGGTCGCGTTATCCGGGCTTATCTCTGCCCGGAGTTCCGCCGTCCCCCCCAGGGGCATATTGAGTTGAGTCCTGTCAAGCCGCACCCTGCTTACCGGAACGGAATCCCCCGGAGGGACATCGGGGCCGTCAGGACCATCCGGGTCGCCGGGGCCGTCGCCTTCGCCGTAGACGGTCAGGGTGAAGGCTCCTTCCAGGGCGGCCCCTTCCCCGTCTTCCACCCTGGCGCGGAAGCGGTAGAGCCCCGGCTCAAGGGCTTCCGCCGCTATGAAGAGGCTGGTCCCCGCCACGGCGAAGAAGCCGTTGTCCGCGTCTCCTTCGCCGGAAACAAGTTTGTAGATCAGCGGCTCCGCCCCGCCCCCGGCGCTGAAAGAGCCCGCCGGGGCGTCTTTCACCGCGGCCTCCGCCGTGAGGTCCTCGGCGGTGAAGGTAAAGTCCCGCAGCTCGTTGAGGTACGTCTGCAGGGCCTCCTCGCAGGAGGCGCAGAGCAGCGCGGCCACCAGCAGGAGCGCCGCGCCGGTTTTGTGTGCCGGTAGTATCTTCATGGTTCCTCCCTTAAGGGTTTCCGATGAGCCGGTAAACGATTCCCATCATGGCAAACCAGTAGTCCCTGCCGCCGGGGAGTCGTATATGGGCCAGCGCCGCTACGGCTTCCTCCAGGGTAGCCCCGCGATAGAAACTGCCCCC
>JAISQV010000251.1 GCA_031273985.1 Spirochaetaceae bacterium
ACGAAAGAAGAAGAAGGTAACCACGGACGACACAGACGACACGGACAAAGAGGGAAGAGAAGAATTTAACCACGAAGGCGCACGAAGGCGAATAACGAAAGAGTGGATAACCACGAACCGCACCAACCTCACGAAAGAAGAAGAAGGTAACCACTTTTCCGCTATGGATTAAGGAAAAGTAGAAGACACGGAAAAAGAGGGAAGATAAAGATTATAAACATGATTTTCGTGGTTAATTAGGTCCTAAGTGTACGCCTATGGTGCCGCTGATAGTCTCGCCTTTGGTCTTCCCTTCGTGCAACCCTTCCTGCGCCTTCGTGTAATTCTTGGCCTTCCTCTTGGCCTTTCCCTCGAAAAGTTCATTGACGGCTGGGGAGGGGTTGGATTATAGTAGTTCCGTGGCCTTGATCACCAGTCAGAAAATAGCAGCTTACTACGAGAAATACCGGAGTGTTGACGTAACCTTTACGAAGGAAGTCATACAGGTTACGGGGATGCTTACCCAGCAAATTTTTTTGAAGTGCGGGGGCGATTTTTGGCCCTGTGTGGTATACAGCACCTCCATGCAAAGCGCCCGGATTGTCGTCAATGTCAAGTCCGGAATCATCGAAAAATTGAAGGGGGCCAACAACATGGCGAGCCTCCGCTTCAGTTTCCGGGCTGCGGATGAGGATTCGCCGGTTACCTTTTTTATCTCCGTGAAAATAACGGAATACGGGCCCTACGGCGAGTCAAAAGACATGAATATGTTCAGCCTGCAGTTCACCCAGCGGCCGCCGGATGATCTTATCGAGGTTTTGGGCCGCCTGCTGGACGCCAACTACAACTCCGTGAAGCGCCGGAATGCCCGCATAGGGCTCAGCCCCGAGGCGGTGCGGCGGCTCAAGGTGCTGGGCAGCGAGGCGGCGGTTTTTATCGGGGGGGTGCCCCGGCGCTGCATACTGCGGGAACTTTCCTTCGGCGGCGCCAAGCTGGTGCTCGTGGGGGTCGCCAAGTTCCTGGTGCAGAAGGAATCGGCCCTCAAGATAGAATTCGACGATCCCAGGGAAAATTTTAACATCAAGGGAAAATTTGTCGCCGCCGACGCCGTGGAGGGCCGGCAGGATCTTCTGGCGGTGGATATTGAGTTTACCGAAGCCCTGATCCCCATGGGCTACAAGATCAGGATAAACAATTATCTGAGCCAGTTTGCGCCGCAGCCGGAAAAGGCCGGCATTGCCCCCAGCCCGGCGGAGCAGGAGAAGCGGGCCGCCGCCGTTTCCCCGGCCCTGCAGCGGACAAAGCCGGAAAAGACGCCCACCCAAAATGCCGTGGACTCCCTCAAGGCCATGAAGAAGGCCGCCTCGGAGCCCCCGGAGGATGAGGGCGTTACCGAAAAGATCGCGGCCCCGCCGGATAAAGATACACCCTGATATGGAAAACACCGAAAGCCGAGTCATCTTTCTGTCGGTTCCCGAATCCCTCCGGGGCCGGATGGAGTCCCTGAATCATCACGGGCATCATCACGAAGACGGCTACGACGAAGAGGGGGAGGAACAGGGCGAAGGCGATGAAGGCGAGCCGGACCGCGAGGCTTTTGCGATAGACCCGGCTATCCCCATTCCGGTGGAGCTGGGCCCCGGCGAGGGCGCGGCGGATCTGGAGCAGCTCTCCTGGGAGATGATTCTTTCCGGTATGCTGAGGGTGATCACCTCCTACGAGCTCCAGCGGGGGGCCCTGGGCGCGGGTCTGGACGCGGGGGACATAGCCTACTACCGGCGCTTTGTGCTGGCCGTAAGGCCCGGCATCCGGGAGGAATTTACCGGGGCGGCGATTGTCCATGCGAGGAATCACTCCTTCGAGACGGCGCTGGAAATTCTGGCCGTGCTGAGGGGGCTTTTCCCCCAGGCGCCGGAGCCGCTCCTCAACGAGGCCCTGGTGCTGGAGAGCCGGGCCGACAGCCTGGACAAGGCGGGCCGTGAAGCCGAGGCCGAGGCGGAGTACGGGAAGGTCCACGAAACCTACCTGAAGCTGTTCGAGGGAGGGCTCTTTCCCGAGGGCCTCTTCAACGCGGGCTTCTTCCATATGAAGCGCCGGAATTTCGCAAAGGCCCGGGAGTACCTTTCCGCCTATATGACCCTGGCGGAAGACGGGGAGGAACGGGACCGGGCGGAGGCCATAGTCCGGGAGATAGCCGTGCAGAGCCTGGACGATGAAACATTCCGGGAGGCCTATGACGCCATACGGCTGGGGCAGGAGGAGGAGGGCCTCCTCAAGGTACGGGATTTTCTTGAACGCCACAGCGCGGCCTGGAACGGCTGGTTCCTCCTGGGCTGGGGTCTCCGCAGGCTGGGCCGCTGGAACGACGGCGAGGCGGCTTTCCGTAAGGCGGTGGAACTGGGCGGAGGCACCAGCGACACCCTGAATGAGCTTGCCATCTGCCTGATGGAGCAGGGAGACCACGCCGCCGCCCGGCGGGAACTGGAGAAGGCCCTGCGGGAGGAACCCGAAAATGTGAAGATTATCTCCAACCTCGGGGTGCTGGCCCTGAAAACAGGCCGGAGCAGCGAGGCGGCGGGCTTTTTCCGCACTGTGCTGGAGATAGAGCCCGGCGACATCGTGGCCCGGCGCTACCTGGAAGGTCTGGGCGGCTCCGGCATCTAGCGTGCGGAGCCCGGAGGGGGCCGGCCCGGAGCGTTAAAGGGCCTGTTATGGACGATTCGTCATAATTTATTTGTTTTAAATCTATAATGTACCGCCAACTCATGCATCGTTTTGTCAAAGGTATAAAGAACAACATCCGCATTATTCATTTCCCTGAATTTCAATGCCGTTGCTATATGG
>JAISQV010000255.1 GCA_031273985.1 Spirochaetaceae bacterium
GTCCGTGGTTGCCTTCTTCTTTGTCCTTGGGGGAGGGACGGCTCTTCTTGTCATAACACGCCGGGTATAGTATCATAATGTACAATATCATCAACGAGAACCGTATTAACGTGTTTCACGCCATGAAGGCCCGCAGGGCGTTTCTCGCATTGTTAAACCAATAGGAGTATATAATGAACGACCTAACCGATGAAGAAGCCGCCGCACTGGACGAATACTACACCGCCCATATCCCCAAAGTTGGCCCCAATGAAGGCGGTTTTTTCGCAAATCGCACCAGACGCCTGATGCCGGTAGACGATGTTTCCGCCACATGGCTCCGTGTCCAGTCTGAGGCCACCCACAAAACCCCCACGGAAATTATCGGCGAGCTTATCCGGGAAAAAATAGCGGTTTCTCTTTAATGGCAGCACACCTCTGACGAAAGTCCACCCCCCGGGAACGCAAAGGTGTAGCCACCGTTTTTACAATACAACAGCCCCAGCAATCTCCCCTAAAAATAATAATCCCGCGCTGCCCCCGGCAAGGGGCGGCGGCGTTTCAAGGCGGTACTCCCGCTCCGCGCCGGTTTCGGGGTCCGGGAAACTCAGGGACTCCGCCCGGAGCGCTATGCCTGCGGCGGGAGCGCCGGACATTTCCCCGCCGTAAAGGGCATCGTTGAGCAGGGGCCAGCCGAGCCAGGCAAGGTGGCAGCGAATTTGGTGGCGGAAGCCCCGGCGTATGCGCAGGGCGAAGCGGGCCTCCGGGCCCCGGCGCTCCAGCAGCGTCAGCTCTGTGAGGTAGGCGCCGCCGCGATCCCAGGCGGCGTCCCGGCGCTGATCCCCCGGCAGAAGGGGCCTGACCGCCCGCCTGCCCGGCCCCCAGGGCCTGAAGCCGCTCTCCACGCGGCAGGCGGAACCCGGAACCAGGTCCGGCGGCGGCTCCAGCGGGGGAAAACCGGGCAGCCGCCCCTCGCTCCGCCGGGCAAGGGCCCCGTAGCCCTTCACAAAAAGGCCCCGCTCCTGGGCGGCGGTAAAAGCTTCCAGGGCGGCGCTGTCGCGGGCCATGAGGGTGAGTCCCTCGGTCTCATAGTCCAGCCGGTGAATGAGGCCGCCCTCCCAGGGCTGCCTGCCCCTCACCTCCAGCACCTCGGGGCGGCTCCGGGCTATAATCTCCAGGAGACTCCCGCCGCCGCCCCCCTTCAAGGGGGCCGAATGGAGACCGGCGGGTTTGTAGACCACGAGGTACCGCTCCTCGCAGGCGATGATCCGGGCCTCAGTCAAGGGAAAGCGGCTCCCCCAGGCGGCGGATCAGGGCCCGGAACCGCTCCGGCAGGGGCGCGGCGAAGCGGCGGATCTTTCCCGCCCCGGCTTCCGGGGGGCCCCACGGAATGGCGATGCGGAGCCTTAAAGCGTGGAGCATGAGGGTAGCCGCAGGGAAGGAACCGCCGCCGTAGAGCGGGTCCCCCAGGACGGGGCAGCCCAGGCGCCGGAGATGGACCCTGATTTGGTGGGTCCGGCCTGTTTTGGGGCGGAGCAGCAGGAGGGAGCAGTCTTCCCAGGCGCGGACCAGCCGGTAAAAGGTCAGGGCCCGGCGGCCTCCGGCGGCGCTCCCCAGGGGGGCGGCGGTAAAGAGCTTCCGGTTGCGGCTGTCCCGGACGATGAGGCTCTCTATGCTGCCCCGGCGGGCGGGGGGAGCGCCTCTCACCAGGGCGGCGTAGGTTTTCCGCACCTGCCGCTCCTTAAACTGGCGCGCCAGAAAAGCGTGGGCCCCGTCGTCCCAGGCGGCAATGATTACCCCGGAGGTGTCCTTGTCCAGCCGGTGAACTATGCCGGGCCGCAGGCCGGAGTCCCCCGTCCCGCCGCGCCGGAGCCGCCGCCAAAGCAGGGCGTTGGCCAGGGTTCCGCTGTGATTCCCCGCGCCGGGGTGGACCACCATGCCCTGGGCCTTGTTTACCACGATCACCCGGCGGTCCTCGTAGATGATGTCCAGGGGTAAATCTTCCGGGATCAGTTCCGCGGGGGGGGCATTGCTCCAGCAAAGATCGAGTACATCTCCGGGCTTCACGATGCGGGACACTTTGACGGGCCTGCCGTTTATCCGGGCCTCAAGGCCCCGCGCCTTGATCTGGGAGCGGGAGAGCAGTTTCAGATATTCCGCCGCGTAACGGTCCAGCCTCGTGGAGGGCGGGACATCCTGGGCTACCTCGCCGGACCAGCATTCCCCGTCCATCAGCCACCCCCGGCTTCGGCAGGGGCGGCCACTTCAGCCGCTGCATCAGGATCGGCCCCCTCCTCAAGCGGCGGGGGCTCCTCCTGGGGCGGGGCTTCGGGCCAGGGACGCCGCTCTATCCTCATCTCTCCGGGGGCAAGCCGCTCAGCTTCCCGCGCCGCCCGGGCCCGCCGGAGCCTCAGCAGGATGTGATCCGTAACGGCGACAAAGACGGCAACGCCCGCCGCTATGCCCATGACCTGGAGAAATTCACTGTTGCTTAGCTGCGCCGCCCCCGCGGGCTTGAGGGGCCAGGGGGCGTAGCGCCGGTTATCCCAGGAAAAGTTGTCGTAATACCCCCACTTGTAGGTGTCCAGTACGACTCCGGTAAAGAACATGGCAAAGGGGTAGGCGCCAAAGGCGATGATCTCCCCCCGGCGGAGGTCCCGGAGCCATTGGGGAAATTCCGGCGCGGCTGCCCCGGCTTCGGCGCTTCCCCCGGCGCTCTGGGCGCGGAGCGGCCCGGCGGGGATCGCGGAAAGAAGGATCAGCGTGAGAAAAAAGGCGGTCCTCTTCATGGCCTCCGCTCCCCAAAAATCGCCGTGCCTATACGCAGCAGGGTGGAGCCTTCCTCAACGGCTATTTCAAAATCGCCGGACATACCCATGGAGAGGTAGGACCAGCGGGCCTCCGGGAAACGCTTGAGAAGCTCCCCCTGGGCGTGAACCAGGGCGCGGAAGGCCCCCCGGACGGCGCTTTCCCCAGCGGGACTTCCCGGCTCCGCCGGGGGCGCCATGGTCATGAGGCCCAGGGGGAGGAGCCCCCCGGCGGCAAGGAGCCGCTCCGCCCCCCGGAAAAGGCTGTCCTCGTCCCGGTAACCGGACTTTGTTTCTTCCCCGGCGTTGAGTTCCAGGAGAACCCCCAGCGGGGAGGTCCGTGAGGCGGCCTGTTTTTCCAGCTCCGCTATGAGTTCATCCCGGTCCGCCGACTGAATCACGTCGAAGAGGCGGAGGGCCGCCCTGGCCTTGTTCCGCTGGAGGCTTCCGATGAGGTGGAGTTCCGCCCCCGGACGGGTCTCCCGGAAGCCTTCAAACTTGACGGAAGCTTCCTGAACCCGGCTTTCCCCAAAGAGTCTCAGCCCGGCGTCCCAGGCCGCCTCCAGGGCTTCACGGGGCTGAAACTTGCTTACCCCCATGAGGCGGATATCCTCCCGCCGCCTCCCCGCCCGATCACAGGCGCGCTCTATCCGTTCCTCCACCTGGGCTATACGGCCGGCGATGTTCATTCAGGGGTCTCCGGCGGGCGGAAAAGGGGCGGCATTCCGGCGGAGGGCCAGTCCGGCAGCGCCTCCAGGGATTCCGCGATGCGGATAAATTCGGGAAGCCCCAGCCGCTCCGCCCGTTCCGCGGGGGCTATGCCGGACCGGGCCAGGGCCTCTTCCGCCAGGGCCGTGCCATCCCCGGCCCGGAGCCGGGAAGTAATGAAACTTTGCAGATTGTTTTTCACCGTCTTCCGGCGGGACGCAAAGAGCCCCCGGATCAGGGGCTTCAGGATCACGGGCGCGCCGTTGAGAAAGACGCAGTCCTCCCGCAGATCGAGCCGCAGCCCCTGGGACTCCACCCTCGGTTCGGGGTAGAAGGAAGCGCCCTTGAGGCTTATGAGGGGGCTTATCCGGTAGGCCGCCCCGCAGAGCAGTGAAAAAGACGAATAATCCGCTTCGCCGGGGCGGGCCATCATCCT
>JAISQV010000297.1 GCA_031273985.1 Spirochaetaceae bacterium
AGCAGCGCCTCCTCCTCCCGTGCGGCGTCCAGCGCCGTCCCGTCACAGACATCACAGCAGCCCGATTCCGGGCTCTCCCCCTCGCCCTCATAGTTGAGCAGTTCCAGCAGCGCCTCCCGCCTGCACCGGCCCGCATTACGAGCGTAGTCCAGAAGCGCCCCAAGCCGCTGCCGGTCCGCCGGGGTCTTTGCCCGCCGCAGCGCCTGCGCGTCATCGGGCCCCCAGAGCAGCACCGCCCTGGAGGGCTTCCCGTCCCTGCCCGCCCGGCCCGACTCCTGCAGGTATGCCTCCACCGAAGGCGGGCAGTCCCGGTGTATCACCGTCCTGATATTCGGCTTGTCCACGCCCATCCCGTAGGCGCAGGTACTGACCAGGACACCGTTACGGCTCTCAAAAAACCATTCTTCCGTAAGCTTCTTTTCCTCCCGGCTCAGGCCCGCATGGTAGAAACGGATATTCCGGTCCTCCAAATCGATTCTGAGATTCCGCGCCAGACTCTCTGTTCCCGGACGGGATGAGCAGAATACAATGGCGGGCCGGGCATTGACCCTGATAAGGTCCCGCACCGCCGCTTCCCGCACAAGGCAGCCCAGGGCGGAATAACTGATATTGATTCGTCCGGGGTTCCCTATGATCCGGTGCGCCTGCCCGGAGCGGCCTCCCGCTTCGCCGTCCCCGAAAATATAGCGCTCTATCCGCTCCAGCACCGGCGCGGAGGCTGTGGCAGTAAACGCTGTTACCAGGGGCTCTCTCTCCCCGCCGCCCCGGACCGCCCGGAGAATCGTTCCTATTTCAAGGTAACTCGGCCTGAAACTTTCGCCCCATTCGCTGACACAATGCGCCTCGTCGATCACCACATGAACAATGCCAAGACCTCCGAGCCTGTCCAGCACCGCCGGAGTAAGCAGCACCTCAGGATTGGCGATGATAAAAGAGCTCTCCCCGCTGCGGACCTTCCGCCAAATTTCCTCCCGCTCCTCCCGGCTCTGCCCGCCCCTCAGCAGCACCGGCGCAAAACCCCGCTCCCGGAGCCGCCGTTCCTGATCCGCCATGAGGGACAACAGGGGGTAAAGCACCAGAGTCGCCCCCTCAAGCAGCATCGCGGGAAGCTGAAAACAAAGCGACTTCCCGGCCCCCGTAGGCAGAATCACTATCTGCCTGCCGTAAGCGGCCCGGTCCGCGTCCTCCGCGCCCGCATCCTCCGCCCCGTCCCCCGCGTCCGGCGCACCGGCAGGCCAGCGCACACTAATACCCTGCGCCGCCGCAGCCTCAAGAATATTCGCCGTTACCAGCCGCTGGTAAGGAAAAAGATACGAAAGCCCAAAAAACTCCGCCGCCGCCAGCGAAACAGGGTCCCGCCCCGCTTCCTCCGCGTCCCAATCGTGCATCATGGCGCCTCCAGCTATTATTGTGTTTGCGCCCGGAAATGCTTCAACTCGGAGAGAAAATTTTTAATAAAAAAGGGGGCCGAGCCCCCTGCGCTCCGAAGGTTTGCGGCATAGCCGCAAACGCTTCTCCGCTACCCCCAATGCGGGGGGAGCACGAAGGGCAGCCGCAGGCTGTCTACCGAGAAATTTGGCCTGCTCCGGCGCAAGTAAATCCCCCGTTTACCATAAGTACCCGCTGCCTTTGGGCGGCGGGGTGCGCCGCGGCCCCCGCAACGCCCCGTACTCTCTCCCCGAAGTATGAAAAAAACCGCTAAGGGGAGATATACCGCCTCCTTATGGGGGAAACGGTACATCACCTAAAACTGACTATGGGGGCAAGGCAAAGGTGAAACGTTTAGAACTTTAAACTCAGGCCGGCGCTTACGACGGATACCGCGCTGTACCCAAGTTCAACATAGGCGCCAATATTCTTGGTGAAAAAATAACGGGCCCCGACGTTAAAGCCGTAATAAAACGTGCTAAGGTCGTATTTAGTAGTTTCAGAGTGCGGGTCTGTAGCCGGTATAGCCGGTATCCCATAATAAGGATTTCCGGGACTTCCGGGGTTTCCGGGAACGGTTGTTGTTACCTCCTGATTATAGACCAGCCAGCCCAATACAAGGCTGACATAGGGATCAAGGTTCCTTAAAAAGTTGAAATGATAACTTGCCTTTGCGCCAAAACCCACGAGGGTTCCTTTGTATGAACTGACAGTGGTCAATTCTTCATTGTATCCGGTAATGCCGAAATAACCGCCGATTGAAAGCGGCAGGTTGGCCAGCGCGTATTCGACGCTTGCCGAAATGGGCGGAAGCGACAGTTTATACGCTAAAATCCCGTATCCTATACCGCCATTTACGAGGATTTTGCTTCCCTCAATGCCGGGAGCGTAGCTGTTGTACCAGTTGCTCCCCTGGGCGAAAACATTTTCCGCGGTAATTACCGCAAGAACAAGAAGAACGAGAAGGACTTTCTTTTTCATCTTGAACCTTCCTTTGCGTTTTAATGTCCGCCGACATATTAAAAACCCTCCATGAGGGTTTACTTATGACGCGGACCCGCAGGGGGCATACTAAAATTGATAAAGATTGACCAAGGGTCTGGCGCGCAGGAGGAAAGGCGAAGAACCCGGAAGTGCTTTGTAGAGGCTGTTATGCATGGTACGGGGGGGGGGGGGGGGGCGTGTTTCCGGGGGGTGCGCGTTGACGAACCGGCGGGACAAC
>JAISQV010000044.1 GCA_031273985.1 Spirochaetaceae bacterium
ATGGTAAACGGGGGATTTACTTGCGCCGGAGCAGGCCAAATTTCTCGGTAGACAGCCTGCGGCTGCCCTTCGTGCTCCCCCGCATTGGGGAGCAGCGCGAAGCGCTGCGGGGGTCCGGGGGGTATCCCCCCGGCTAGGGGGCTTGGGGGGCATCGGGCCCCCCAACGGGGGCGTTGCTGCTGAAGCCGCAGAGCGGCTTCAGCTTGGGAGTTTGCGCAGAGCGCAAACTCCGGGGAGAGAGTACGGGGCCTGGGAGGGGGGGCGTTGCGGGGGCCGCGGCGCACTCCGCCGCCTAAAGGCAGCGGGTACTTATGGTAAACGGGGGATTTACTTGCGCCGGAGCAGGCCAAATTTCTCGGTAGACAGCCTGCGGCTGCCCTTCGTGCTCCCCCGCATTGGGGGGTAGCGGAAGACCCCGCAGGGCCGGAGGCCCGAGGAGGCTGGAGCGCAGGGGGCTCAAGAACCCGCTTGCGCGGGGGAGCCCTCTTGGTATTCTATCCGCCTCCTGCCTGGCGGTTGTCAGCGGTCTATCAGCTTGCGGAGGAGGCGGTCGTTGTGGCGCCAGTCTTTGGCGGCTTTGACCCGGAGGTCGAGGTAGATTTTCCAGTCAAAGATGCGGTTCAGGTCTTCCAGCGCGGCCTGCCGGATGGAGCGGATCAGGGCGCCGCCCTTGCCCACGATCATGCCTTTTTGCGATTCCCGCTCGGTAATGATGAAGGCCCGCACCCAGAGCAGGCTGCCTTCTTCCCGCAGTTCCGCGTCGGCCACCTCCACGTAAAGCGAGTGGGGCAGCTCTTCCCGGAGCCGGTGTATCGCCTTTTCCCGGATTATCTCCGCGATGCGGAAGGGGAGGTCCTGATCGGTGTAGTAGTCCGCCGGATAGGCGGCCTCCCCCGGCGGGGCCAGGCTGAAGAGGCGGGCCAGGAGGGGCCCGGCGCCTTCCCCGGTGAGGGCCGAGAGGGGGAACACGCGGGAATCCTCAAGGCCCGGGAACTTTCCCCGCAGGAATTCCCGCGCCGCCTCCACGTCCGCTCCGGGGCTGTCCGTCTTGTTGATCGCCGCCACCAGGACCGGGGCGTGGTTCCGGAGCTCCTCGGCCATGGCGGCTTCCTCGGCGCCGGCCTTTCGGGAAGCGTCCAGCACGTAGAGCACCAGATCCGCCTGGCCCAGGGCCTTTCCGGCCACGTCCATGAGGCGCCGGTTAAATTTGCGCTCCGAAAGGTGCCGCCCCGGGGTGTCCACGAAGACGATCTGGCCTTCTTCCCGGTTGACGATGCCCCGGATGGCGTTCCGCGTGGTCTGGGGCACGGGGCTCACGATGGCCACCTTTTGCCCGCAGAAGCGGTTTACCAGGGTGGATTTTCCCGCCGAAGGGCGGCCCAGCACCGCCACAAAGGCGGATTTTTTTTCTTGCGCTTCCACGGTCGGTTCCACAATTGGCTCCATAATCATCAGCCGTTCAAGACAGCAAGGCGGAGGGGCGGCCCCTAATGCCTCGTCTGCACCACCTGATCGCCGGGACTCACATAGACCGTGGTGTCCGGGGGCACGGATTCGGTGATCCACACATTACCCCCAATGATGCTCCCCCGGCCTATGACCGTTTCGCCCCCCAGTATCGTGGCCCCCGAATAGATGGTTACATCGTCCTCGATGGTGGGATGCCGCTTCCGGTCCGCCTGCTCCTTCCGCACGGAAAGGGCCCCCAGGGTAACGCCCTGGTAGAGTTTGACATTCTTGCCTATGACCGTCGTTTCGCCTATCACGACTCCGGTGCCGTGGTCTATGAAGAAGGCGTCGCCTATCGTAGCGCCGGGGTGAATGTCTATACCCGTGCGGCTGTGGCAGAGTTCGCTCATCATGCGGGGGATCAGGGGCACGTCGCGGCTCCAAAAAAAGTGGGCCAGCCGGTGGGTAACAATGGCCTCGAAACCCGGATAGGACAGGATCACTTCCTCGGCGCTCTTTGCCGCGGGATCCCCCCGGAACGCGGCGTCCATGTCCATGGCCAGCGCCGAGCGGATCGCCGGGGCCTCCTCAAAGAAATTTTCCACCACAAGTTCCGCCACCGCGTGGCAGCTCCGGTTCCCGCAGGAAAAAGTGCCCTTCCGCACGGAGAAACCCACGCTTTTTTCCACCTCCTCGATCAGCTCCCTGGCAAGATGGTGAACCCGCTCGGCGGTGAGGAGCTGGAGGGTGTCGTGGCCCAGGGAACTGTACTCCCTGAAACCGGGAAAGAGCAGTTCGTTCAGGCCGGAAAGTATGTCCTGAATCGCCGCCTGGCTGGGAAGGTTATCCCCCCCCGAATGGTTGACCAGCCCGTGAAAGCGGTAGGAATCAACCAGGGCGCCTATGCTTCTGTCAAGCCTGTTCATCATCGACCCTCCTTGTCTTGAAAGCCGGGGTTGAGGCGCGGCGGGGAGGCCGTCTCCCACCCTGCAAGCATACTACATAAGCACGGCGCGGGCAACCGGAGGGCGCTTCGCGCCAGGGCATCGGCGTTTGCTTTCAGGCGCTGTGAAATTACCAAATCTTGAATAATTTTAACCTCAAAGGACACGAAGAACACTTTCCCGCTATGAACTAAAGGGAAAGTAAAGGTTTTAA
>JAISQV010000177.1 GCA_031273985.1 Spirochaetaceae bacterium
GTGCCTTCCCGCCTTATCGGAATGTACAACCCGGAAAACGCGGCGAGCCGGGGCCTGGAATTCAGGCCCGAGGAGGAAGCCTACGCGGGCCGGGAGAACCCCCTGGGCAAGCGCTTCAAGGGGATAGTGCGCTGGGCGACGCCGGTGCTGCGCGGCGGGGTCATAACCGGTTATGTTACCCTGGCGCTGGATCACGATCACATCATGGAATTTGTTGACCACGTTACCCCCATGTCGGAGCGTTACGTGGATATGCCCAGCGCCTACGAGGGAAACTACAGCTTCATCTGGGATTACCGCTGCCGGAGCATCTGCCACCCCCGGCACCACTCCATCGTGGGCTTCAACCCCGAAACCGGGGAGCCCGAAGTCCCCTGGCTGGAAGACCGGATCTACCGGGACTGGCAGGAGTCGGGGCTTTCCTACACGGAATTCATCAAGGATGTGCCCATCTTCCAGGACCAGTCCAGGGACAAGAAGCCCGCGCCGGAGCTTACCGCCCTGGGTCTCGTGGGCCTCGACGGGCGTTACCTGAACAATGCGCCCCAGTGTACCGGCTGGTTCGACCTGACCAGGGAGGGCGGATCGGGCTCCTTTCTGATCCTCTGGAGCGGCATCTGGAAGCCCAACACGGCGGCGGCCATTCCCTACTACACGGGCAACTACGGCAGGACCCGGCGGGGCTTCGGGTTCGTGGCCCTCGGAGCGGGGCTGGAGGATTTTCAGCGGCCCGCCATGGAAACCAAGATGGTGGTGGATCAGGTGATAGCCCAGGCGAACAGCAGCCTGACCAGGGCGGCCTTCGAGGCCCAGCAGGCCGTTTCCCGCAATCTGCTGCGCACCACCCTGTCCCTGAGCCTTTCCGCAGGCCTCATGATACTCCTCGTGGTGCTCATAGCCATCTGGATGGCCTCGGCCTTTACCCGGAGCATAGAGCGGCTCAACCAGGGAATATCCCGTTTCCGCGGCGGGGAGCGCCACTTCCGCTTCAATGCCCCCATACAGGACGAACTCGGGACGCTGGCAAGCGCCTTTGACGAAATGGCCGACAGCCTCTCCGCCGCCGACCGGGGGCCCATCACGATTGTTGACATGGACCTCAACATAATTTACGCCAACCGGGAAACCCTCGAAATGGCGCATACGACGCTGGAAAATATCATAGGCAAGCCCTACGCGGATTTCAGCATCTACCCCCTGGCCGATTCCCGCTACAATCCCATCACGGCCCTGCGGGAAGACCGGGAGGCGGAGATTCTCTACCTCCAGGACGGGGATCGTTATGTCCGGGGCCGGGCCTCCTACCTGACGGATAAAGACAACAAATCCATAGGCTACATTGTTACCACCACAGACGTTACCGAAATGGTGAATCAGCAAAAGCTCCTGGAGCAGGCCGTGGCCGACGCGAACCAGGCCAACGAGCACAAGGGGGAATTCCTTGCCCGGATGAGCCACGAAATCCGCACCCCCATGAACGCGATCATTGGCATGACCAATATTGTGAAGAAGCAACTGGGCGACGTTCCCGGTGTTACCCCGGAGGTGATAGCCAACGTGGGCCAGATTGAGGCGTCCTCCCAGCATCTCCTGGGGCTCCTCAACGATATTTTGGACATATCCAAGATAGAGGCGGGCAAGATAGAACTTTCCCACGAATCCGTGGACCTCCTCAAACTGGTGAACACCGTGGTAACGATCATCAAGCCCCGCTGCGATGAAAAAAACATCAACTTCGTGAGCGCCTTTGAATTTCCCCAGGACCGGAGCTATATCTCCGATCCGCTGCGGCTCCGCCAGGTCCTGATCAACCTGCTGGGCAACGCGGTAAAATTCACCCCCCCCTACGGGATGATTCTGTTTACGGTCAAGCGTATCGATTCGGCGGAAGGAAAATCGCTCATCTCCTTCTCCGTGCGGGATACGGGCATAGGCATCGCGGAGGAAGCCAGGGATGCGCTGTTCCGGCCCTTTGAGCAGGCAAACCGGCAAATATCCCAAAAATACGGCGGCACCGGCCTGGGCCTGGCGATCAGCAGGAGTATCGTGCAGCTCTTCGGCGGGGATATAGCGGTGAAGAGCAGACTCGACGAGGGCAGCGAATTCAGTTTCGACCTGTGGTTTACCGAGGCGGAAGCCGAGGTGGTGCAGGAAGTCCGCGTGGAGAACGCAAGCCAGAGTCTCCGGGGCAGGCGGGCACTCCTCGTGGACGATGTGGCGATCAACCGGATCATCGCCCTGAGCCTTCTGGAAGATACGGGCATGGAAATAGACGAGGCGGAAGACGGCACAGACGCGGTGCGCCAGTTTGTGTCCACGGAGCCCTACACTTACGACATTATCTACATGGATATTCAGATGCCCAACATGGACGGCTACCAGGCAACCCAAGCCATACGCGCCCTGGACCGCCCGGACTCAAAGACCGTACCCATCGTGGCGCTGACGGCAAACGCCTTCAAGGATGACATTGACAAGGCCATGTCCCACGGCATGAACGCCCACCTGTCCAAGCCCATGGAGCCCGACAAGGTGCTCGAAGTAACGCTGAGACTCCTCTCCGCCCAGGGCTAAGCCCTTCGTCCCTAGCATACAGTCAATAATGAAACCATGAGTAAGGCGAAGAAGGATAGGAGAGTCGCTGGATGGACTTCCCTTTTTCTTCCTTTGTGTACTTTGTGCCCTCCTTTGTGGTTAAATTCTTCCTTCCTCTTTTCTCGCCAAAATCAGGCGCCTTTGGGGTATTCCCAGAAGCCGCATGGTTTATGTGCGTTAGCCCTGCCCTTCGCCTCTACTTGCTAGCCAAAGATTCGCTGCTTGAGCGCCAGGCCTGTGGGGGTTACGGCCAGGCCGCCCTGGGCGGTTTCCCGGAGGCTGGCGGGCAGGGCGTCTCCCACCTCCCGCATGGCGGAGATCACCTCGTCCACGGGAATGACGCTCCTCATGCCGGCCAGGGCCATGTCCGCGGCGGCTATGGCGCACATGACGCCCCCGGCGTTGCGCTTGACGCAGGGAACCTCCACCAGGCCCGCCACGGGGTCGCAGACGAGGCCCAACTGGTTCTTGATCGCTATGGCGCAGGCATCCCCCGCCTGGGCCGGGGTCCCGCCCCGCAGCTCCACCAGGGCCGCCGCCGCCATGGCTGCCGCGCTCCCGCACTCCGCCTGGCAGCCCCCCTCAGCGCCGGCTATGCTCGCCTCCCGGACTATCACCAGCCCTATGGCCCCGGCGGTGAACAGGGACATCACGAGGTCCCGCTCCCCGGCGCCGCAGAGTTCCTCCATGGTGAGTATGGCAGCGGGCAGGATGCCGCAGGAGCCCGCCGTGGGGGCCGCCACGATGCGGCCCATGCTCGCGTTACATTCGGCTATCGCTATGGCCCTGGCCATGGCCCGCCCGCAGAAGTCCCCGGAAAGCGGCCCGGCTTTCCCCAGGGCGGCGTAGCGGGCCATCCTGAAGCCGTCTCCCCCGGAGAGGCCGCTCCGGGATTTAAGCGTCTCCACGGAGCCGGCCTCCACGGATTTCCGCATCACCGCCAGATTCCGTCCCATCTCTTCCAGGACCTTCTCCGGGGCAAGCCCCAGGGAGGCGGCCTGATCGGCGAGAACCACTTCGGAAATGGCACAGCCCCGCTCCTCCGCTTCCCGGACCAGAGCCGCCACAGAATCATACTCCAGCATAATCACCCCCTGTTTGCCCGCAAATAGACCACGCTGTCGATGTGGGGAAGGCCCCGCAGTTTTTCTACCGTGCCGGCGTCCAAAGGACCGTCAATCTCCAGGGTCATGACCGCCTGAAAACCCTTGTGGGGCCGGTTCAGTTTAAAATTTCCTATATTGGCTTCGCGCTCCGCCATAAGGCTGGTTACGAGGGCTATCATGCCGGGCATATCCTTGTGGGCTATGATCAGCGTGTCCGCCTCGCCGGAGAATTCCGTTTCCATGTCGTTCACCGACTGGATCAGAATATTCCCGCCCCCTATGGAGGCCCCCTGCAGGGCGCACTCCTTCCCGCTCCCGCCGGCCAGATGCAGGCGCACCGTATTGGGGTGGGAACGGGGAATCTTGACCTCGCTTATGGTGAACTCAAGCCCCCGTTCCCTGGCGGTATCAAAACTGTCGCGGATCCGCTCGTCGTCGGGGAACATTCCGAGAAGCCCGGCGATAAGCGCCCGGTCGGTCCCGTGCCCCCGGTAGGTCTGGGCGAAGGAACCGGCCAGGCCAATACCGGCCCGGCGCACCTCCTCGCCAAGAATGGCGAGCCCCGTCCGCCCTATCCGCACGGCCCCGGCAGTATGGGAACTGGAGGGGCCTATCATCACGGGGCCGATGATGTCGAAAACGTTCAAGCCGCCGCTCCAGGCGCCGCTTCCTTCTTGATGAACTTCCGGTAGTAGGTATCCACAATCACCGAAATGGCATTGTCCCCGGAAACATTACAGGCGGTGCCAAAACTGTCCTGCGTAATGTACAGGGCGATGAGGAGGCTTGCAATGGCGCCGTCGGAAGCTATGCCCACGATGGGCAGGAAGGGCAGCGCCGTCATGATGGAGCCGCCGGGCGCGCCGGGGGAAGCCACCATGGCGATGCCCAGGGTCATGATAAAGGGCACGATGATCCCCAGATTTACCGGCATTTGGTAGATCAGGAGCACCGCCGTAACACAGCAGGTAATCGTGATCATGGAACCCGCCATATGTATGTTGGCGCAGAGGGGGATCACAAAATTCCGTATCTCCGGGGAAACCCCGTCAGACTCGGCGCAGCGGAGATTCACCGGTATCGTCGCCGCCGAAGACTGGGTGCCGATGGCGGAAAGGTAGCCCGGTATCTGGTTCCTCATCAGCACAAAGGGATTCTTTTTACTGATCGTCCCGGCTATGCAGTACAGGACGAGCAGGCAGATCAGGTGCAGGGCGATCACCGTGAGGAATACCTTCCAGAGTATATTGAGAATGATGAAGGTCTGGCCGCTGACAGTCATGTTGACAAAGGTCCCGCAAATGTAGAGGGGCAGGAGCGGTATCACCGCCACCTTGAGCACCTGGCTGATGATACGGGAAAAATCCCGGATCGGCGGGTAGAGCGCCCCGGTCTCGTTCCGCATGGCCGAAAGACAGAGCCCCAGTATGAAGGCCATTACCACGGCGGAGGTAACATCAAGAAGCGGGCTCAGGGGTATGGAAAAATACGGCGCCAGCATACCCTCTTCAGGGTTGCCTATGCTCTGCATCGCCATCTCGGACATGAAGCCGGGGAACAGTGAAATCGCCACGGCAAAGGCGGCAGTCCCCCAGATCAGCGAAGAGCCGTAAGAGATACCGGCGGTAAGCCCCAGCAGCTTCCCCGCGCCCTGGGAAAGATCGGCAATACCCATGGTCACGAAGGCCAGGATCAACAGCGGTATTACAAACCTCAGAAATGAACTGAACAGTGATGACGC
>JAISQV010000306.1 GCA_031273985.1 Spirochaetaceae bacterium
ATAGGGCGGCCCGGCGACCGGGAGCCGGGGAAGGGGGGCCCGGAGGGTGTGCACGGCGACATCACCGGCTGGGTGCTTTCGCCCTTTGGCCGGGCTGAGCTCCCCCTGCTGGAAGAGGTCTTGGACGCCGCCGCCGGGGCCCTCACCGAGGCTCTGAGCCAGGGCCCGGAAACCCTGCTCCCCGCGTGGAACAAGAAGCGCATCGCCGCCCCCTGACGAAACTAAACCACGAAGGAAAAGAGGAAGAAGAAGAAAGAAAACCACAAAGGGCACCAAGGACACGAAGGAAGAGAAGACCAAGAGTTACACGAAGGCACACGAAGGATGCACCAAGGCGCACGAAGGAAAGAGGAAGAGGAAGAAAGATAACCACAAAGGGCACCAAGGACACGAAGGAAGAGAAGACCAAGAGTTACACGAAGGCACACGAAGGATACACCAAGGCGCACGAAGGAAAGAGAAAGAGGACTTGGGCCTCTCCTTTCTTCTCTTCCTTCTTCTTCCTTTGTGCTCTTCGTGTCCTTCGTGGTTATTTACTCTTCCTTCTTCGCCTTCGTGCGCCTTCGTGGTTAAATTCTTCATTAGTTCTTCGTATTACCGCTGATTCTATGATAAAGGAAGGTTGCTATGCGGCAAAGTACGGCGGAAGAAGCTTTCAAGGGGCTCTACGATACGGTGGCGCGGCTCCGGGCGCCAGGCGGCTGCCCCTGGGACCGGGAACAGACCCCGGCAAGCCTCAGGAAGGACCTCATTGAGGAGACCTACGAGTGCGTTGAGGCCATAAACGGGAAGGAAGCCCCGCACATACAGGAAGAGCTGGGGGATCTGCTCCTCCTCATCACCATGCTCGCATATATGCACGAGGAGGAGGGGGCCTTCAGCGTGGCGGAGACCCTGGAGGGAATCACGGCGAAACTCATACGCCGCCACCCCCACGTATTTGCCGGCGTTGAGGTGAAGGACAGCGCGGAGGTTATCAGCAACTGGGCCCGGATAAAGGTTGAGCAGGAAGGGCGGAAGCCCAAGGATTCGGTTCTGGACGAGGTAAGCACCGCCCTCCCCGTGCTGGACCGGGCCTACGGGCTCCAGAAAAAGGCCGCCAGGGCGGGTTTCGACTGGGCCGACTCCGGCGGCGTATTCGACAAGGTTGAGGAGGAGCTGGCCGAGGTGCGGGAGGCCCTGGCCGGGGCGGAGGGGACGCCGCCCTCAAGCCCGGCTGGCCCGGAGGAGCGGGAAAGACTCGAGGAAGAGCTGGGGGACCTGCTCTTCTCCGTGGTGAATCTGTGCCGCTTTCTGGGGGCCGATCCCTCGACGGCGCTCCTGCGGGCCAACACCAAATTTGTCAGCCGCTTTACCCACGTGGAAGGGGAAATGAAAAAAGGCGGCCACGAGATGAAGCGGGAAAACCTCCCCCTCATGGACCGCCTCTGGAACGAGGCAAAACTCCGCTAAAGGCTGCTGGTACAGCCTCTGAACTGGCCGCCGGGCGGGCCGGGGCGGCATCATTCTTCCTTCTCACCGGAATCATCCCCGGTCTGGCTCAGATAATTCTCCCTAAAATCATTGACGATCCTGGTAAAGGAATCGGACACATCGGTCAGATAGTCACCCAGAATGCCGGCATTCACCGATTCCAGGGGGCCGGTGATGAAAAAATAGTACGGTTCCGTTTCAAGCACATTGGCCAGCCGCGACATGGTTTCGGAGGATACCCATTTACGGCCATTCTCTATATCATTGATGAAGTTATGCGTCAGATCGGTCCTCATGGCCAGTTCCATTTGGGAGATGTTTTTTTGCATTCGTATGCGCTTTAAATTCTGCCCAAAGATACTGATGATCATTGGGCCCGTGAATTTCCTCATCACGGCCTAACTGTAGATGTTTATTCCAGAGGCTGCCAAATAGCCGTGGGTTTTCAAATTAATCTTAAAGGTTAATATCACAGGCCCTTGCCGCTGTCCATACGGCGCCGGGCAGGGGCAGAGGCTTTTACACAGGCCTATCAAGGAGGCCCCGGCTAACGCCGAAATTCAACACAGGGTACGATGCCGGTATTATTTTCCAGGAAAAATCAACTTCTCCGTTTTCTCGTCTCCCTTGCGGCGGCGGCGGCGGCTTTTTTTGCCGGAAACGCCTTTCTTGCGGGCCCCCGGCTGGGGCCGCACTACGACTTCCTGACGCGCTACAGCCCCCCCGCTCCGGCGGCGCGGGATATTGCGATCATCGAGACCGGCGCTGCGCGGGACGAAACCGGAGGCTACGAGGAAAATATTCTCGAACCTTCGATGGTAACCCAGGTGATCCTGGCCTTGACGGAATTCGGGAGCCGCGCCCTGATCGTTCACGCGCCTGTGCTGGGGGTGTCTTCAGGCGGCGGCCAGAGCGGGGCGGAACTCCAGGACCGCTTTGACGAGGAATTCGTCCTCCTGGGCCAGAACATCCGCAACCTTTTCCAGGGCATCCGGGTGGGGTCCATCCCGCCGGGGGAGTCCGAGCGCTATGTGGAAGACCTGGTGAATCTCTCGGAACGGGGCAAGGAGCGGCTGCTTTCGGCCTTCGTCAAGAAGGATGAGGCCGGGGCGCTGCTTCTGGAGCGGGCCTCGGACATTTTCGGCCAGGTTTGGCGCAGCGGGGACCTCCGCCTGCCGGGACCGGACCGGCCCCCCCTAAGCGCCCCGGCCCGCCGCTACACCCGCGCTCAGCCGGACCGGGACGGGGTGTTCCGCCGCGTGGCCCCGGCCCTGAACGGCGCGGAGCATATAGCTTTCGCTGCGCTCAAGGGGCAGTTCCAGGCGGTGAACTTTGTTTCCCTCCGGGGGCCGGGCGGGGGAGCCTCGCGCTTGATCCTCGTGCGGGACGGGGAGGAGCGCATGATCCCCCTGGATTCAGGCGGGGCGATCCTGCCCAGGCGGGCCCTGGAGGTACCGGCGGTGCGGCGCGTTGCCCTGGGGTCCTTCCTCGACTATGAGCGGCTGGAGGAAAACCTGGCCCGGCTGCTCCAGACCGCCGAGGCCAGGGGCTGCTTCGCCTACCTGGACCCGGAAGCCTACCCGAACATCCTCTACCGTTACGCCCGGGCGCTGCGGGACGATATGCTGGAAAGCCCCGGAGAGGAGAAGAAGCTCCGCTGGCTCGATTACCGGGCCCGCTACTTCAGGAGTCTTGAAACCCTGCTCGACGGCCCCTCGGAAGCCAGGCTGGTGGCGGGCTACGAGGGCCTCATCGCCTCGGAGGGCCTGGATTCCGCGGGGATCAACCGGATCATAGGGATGAGGGACGAGGTGATAAGCCTCTTCGCCCGGCTCCGGGAGATGCACCGGGAACTCCGGGACCTGCGCGGGACCCTCTCCGGCGCCCTTTCCGGGGCCGTCTGCGTCATGGGGACCGTCTCCCTGCCGCCCGCCCAGGCTTCACCGGCGCGGCGCCCCAACCCCACGGATACGGAGGTCTCCGTCATCCTGGCAAACAGCCTCATCACGGGCGGCGTGGTTACCCCGGCGCTCTTCAGCCAGCTCTGGCCCGGCTGCCTCGGCGCGGCCCTCCTCGCCCTCCTCCTGCTCCGAAAATCCGGCCCCCTCTTTACCCTGATAGCCGCCCTGATCCTGGCCCTGCTGGAGGCTGCGGTCCTGGCCTTTGGCTTTGTCTTCAGCTCCTTCTGGATGGACCCCCTCCTTCCCGCCTTCACCACGGCGGCGGCGGCGCTGGCCTCCTTCATCACCGCCCTCAGCATGAAGGCAGCTTCGGCCCGCCGCCTCCGCATGGCCTATCAGTTCCACATTGCCCCGGCCTACCTCAGGCAGGTCATCCGCATGGAAAGCCCCCGGCCCGAGGAAGCGCGCCGGGTCAAGGCGGCGATCGTAGCCGTCCGGCAGCCGGAACTCCGGCTCCGGGAGATGCGGGACCCGCCGGATAAAAGCGCCGAAGCCCTGCGGGGCTTTCGGGAAGATGTTTTCCGGCATTTCAGTCGCACCGGCGGGGTCTTTGCCGGCGCCGAGGGGGATATGGCGATCATAGCCTACGGCTCTCCCCTGGAGCGGGTCTGCCTCAACAGCCTCAAATCGGAGATACCCTACGAGGACGAAGCCCACGCCCGGAGCAACCACAGCCCCGCGGCCAAGGCCCTGGGCGCGGTCATGGACTTCCTCAGCCACGTTCCGGGGAAGCCGCCGGAAGCGGCCTCCTGGACCTTCGGCATAGACGCGGGGGAATGTGTCTTCGGCTGGTCGGCCCAGGGGGGCTACGCGGCCTTCGGCCCCCCGGTGATCCGCGCCCGCAGCCTCTCCAGCCTCACCAGCCGCTACCGCAGCCGTATTCTGGTCAGCGCCGCAATACTGGAAAGAACCGAGGGGCTGCTCTCAAAACGAATCGACGTGCTGCGGGACCGGGAGGGAACCGTGAAGGAGCCTTTCTACCAGATCATCACGGAGCCTGCCGCCGCAGCCGCCCGCTGATCTCCTGCATGGTGCGGAGCCGCACCACCTTTCCGCCGCCCAGCTCCGGGTAGGCCCGGTAACGCTCCCCGTCGTTTGAAAAGGGGGAGGCTTTTTCCCCCGGAAAGGGCGGGTAGCGGTTCTGGGTCCACATCACCTGGGGGTCCGACAGGGAGGTTTCCGGGAAAGCCGGATCGAAGCGTATGAAACTTTCGTGGGCCCCCCGCTCGTTCAAGGGCGCCTCGTCGGTACTCTGCAGGTAGCGGATCACTCCGCTCTCCAGATTCACCGACTGGATGATCGCCGAATGCACCATGGAGCCGTCGGCGCCCCGGAACAGAATAACGTCCAGGGGCCTCAGATTCCGTATCTCGTCCCGCACCGTGATAAGCTCCCGGTTGCTGGAGCCGAAGAAACTGGTCCCCACATAGTAGGAAACCTCCCTGCCCCGGGGGCTGCCTATGACCCGCCGCAGGGAGCTGCCCAGGTCCAGCCCCGCCGAGGCCGCCGTGTAGGAGAGCACGTACCACACAAAGCCGGAGCAGTCCATTCCCGCCCAGCCTATGCAGTAAAGATAATTGTAGACATCGCTTTCCAGAATGCCCCGCCCGGACACCAGCACGTAGGGCCGGTGGGGAAGCCCCCGGTAGGCCCCGGCCTTCATCCGGGCAATGTCGAACAGATCCGTGCTGACGGACCAGGAGCGGCGGGGAATATCGAAGATCACCACCTTTTCCCGGCCATCCCCCAGGGCAGCCGCATAGCGGTCAAAATCTTCCGTTGAGAGAAATCCCTCGACGGCCCCCCAGAGAAAGGCCGGGTTGGCCTTGCCCCCCCCCAGCACCTCCCAGCCCTGGTCGGTAAGCTCCGCCCGCTCATGATTCTCCGCAAAGGGCATACGGAGGTTCATCACCCGCCCGCCTATGATCAGGGTCTTGAAACTAGCCCGGTAAGCCTCCTCGATCACCGCCTCCACGCCGCTGCCCCAGAGCCGGGCCGGGTCCTGAAACCAGGTGAGGGCTTCCGTCTCCGCCGCCGGGCCCCCGGGAAGCCCCTCCTCGGCCCGGAGGGAGGCGGGCGGAAGCCCCAGGAGCGCCGCCGCCAGAAGCGCTGCCGCCAGGAGCACCGGCGGGGCCCTCACCGGAAGAACGCCCATCTCAGGGGAGCCCCTCAATATCCTTGAAGTAGCGCACCGTCCCCACCTTGAGCTCGTCCGTGGCGGCGTCGTCGCAGACAATGATCGCGTGGGGGTGCATCTGGAGGCAGGAGAGGGTCCACATATGGTTCACCCCGCCCTCCACCGCCGCCTGAAGCGCCCTGGCCTTACTGTGGCCGCTCACCAGAATCAGCACCTCCCGGGCGTCCATCACTGTCCCCACCCCCACGGTCAGGGCGGTTCCGGGCACCTTCCCCGGATCCCCGCCGAAAAACCGGGAATTGGCCAGCCGCGTGTCCGTGTTCAGCGTCTTGATTCTGGTGCGGGAATGAAGGGACGATCCGGGCTCGTTGAAGGCAATATGCCCGTCCGCGCCCATGCCCCCCAGAAAAAGATCTATCCCCCCCGCCGCCCTGATCGCCTCCTCGTAGGCCGCGCACTCAGCGGCGGGGTCTTCCGCCATACCGTTCAGTATATGGACATTCTCCCGCGCCGCATCCACCCTGGAAAAAAAATTATCCCACATAAAACGATGGTAACTCTGGGGATGATCCTCATCCAGCCCCACGTACTCGTCCATATTAAACGTAACCACCCCGGCGAAGGACACCCGCCCCTCCTCGTAGAGCCCGATCAGCCGCCGGTAGACCCCCAGGGGGCTGGAGCCCGTGGGCAGCCCCAGCACCAGCGCCCCCCCGGCGGCATTGATCCGCCCCGCAATATAAGCCGCGGCCCAGGCGCAGGCGTCGTCATAGTTCCTGTGAATCAGGAGGCGCATAAAGAATCCTCCATCCGCTTGATCTCCCCGCCCACCAGCACGGCGCGGATACGGAAATCCCTGTCAAAAACCACCAGATCCGCGTCATTCCCCGGAATGATGGCCCCCTTGCCCCGGTAGCGCATCAGCGTCGCGGGATTAAACCCGGCGGTCTTCACCGCGTCCTCAAGACTAAACCCAAAGCGCGTCAAATTCCGCACCCCCCGTATCATCGTAAGCCCCGATCCCGCAATCACCCCGTCGGAAACACGCTTGAAAACCCCGTCCCGCAGCGCCACCTCCTCGTGATTGGCGAAGAAGGGCCCCTCCCGCTGGCCCGTGGGCTTGAGACTATCCGTCACCAAAACGATACGGTCAATAGGCTTGTCCCGGAGCAGCAACTTGAACAGATCCGGATGCACATGAAAACCGTCGGCAATGATCTCGCAGGCCATCTCCGTATGGATCAGCACCGCCCCCACTGCGTTCGGGTCCCGGTGATCCATACGGCTCATCGCGTTGAAAAGATGCGTCGCGTGAAGAATCCCCGCCTGCATACCCTCCACCATATTATCGTACTTCGCGTCCGTATGCCCCGCCTGAAGCACGATGCCCCGCTTGATACAGAACAGCGCCAGCTCCCGCATCCCCTTAATCTCCGGCGCTACCGTCATATTGACAATATGCCCCCCGCTGGCCTGCCAAAGTTCCTCCATATAAGAAAGATCCACCGGGCTCAGCGCCTCCGGCGGAAGCACCCCCAGCCTGGACGGCGAAAGAAAAGGCCCCTCCAGATGCAGCCCCATGATCCGCGCCCCGCTCTCCCGGCCCATCGCGGCGGCGGTCTTTGCCACGGCGTCCAGCATGGCGGCCCTGGGCGAAGGGTACAGCGTAGGATTAAACGCCGTCACCCCGCACTCCGTCAAAAGCCGGCTCATCTCCAGCACAGCCTCCGTGGACCCGTCATCGGTCCCGAAGCCCCCGTAGCCGTGAATATGCGTATCGATAAAGCCCGGCGCGATATAGGCCCCGCCCACATCCACCAGCCGCGCCCCCTGCGCAAAATGCCGCTGCCCGAGCCGCCGGTGCGAGAACACATCCGCCACGAGCCCGCCCTCCACCAGCACCGCGCAGTCCTCCATCGCGGCAAAGCCGGTCAAAACCGTCCCGTTGTACAGGCAAACCGTTTCCTTCATGACTCAAGTATACGCAAT
>JAISQV010000180.1 GCA_031273985.1 Spirochaetaceae bacterium
TCGTCCTTCTTGTCGAAGTACACCCTGGTCTGCATCTTCGCCGCGCCGATCTCGTAGCTGGCGATATTCCGCAGGGAATCGATGTTGACGCCCCCCAGCCAGCCGTCGGCCAAAATATACAGCCCCACGCTGATACCAATGGCCAGGATGGTGAGAGAGCTTTTCACCTTGTGCCGGGCCAGGTTGCGGAAGGCGATACGCTTGAGTTCAATTATGCTTGCAATCATATACACATCCTTATCGTTTAATAAAAGTCAGGAAGATTAACCACAACGGACCGAAGGTCCGCCCACACAGACCACACAGAAAATAAGAAATTTTAACCACGAAGAGCACAAAGAACACAAAGGGAGGAAAGAAGCAATTCTAACAAAAACCTTTGTGCTCTTCGTGTCCTTCGTGGTTTTACTTCTTCTTTCTTCATTTACATTTTTGTCCGTGTTGTCCGTGGTTAAATTCATTTCACCTCGTCCCTTTCGACCTGGCCGTCCCGGATGTGGACGATGCGCCGGGCAAATTCCATGACCATAGCGTCATGAGTCGAGAAGATAAAGGTGGTCCCCACAGCTTTATTGAGCCGCAGCATGAGCTCCAGAATTTCCCGGCCTATTTTGGAGTCCAGGTTTGCCGTGGGTTCGTCCGCCAGGATCAGGGCGGGCTTCTTCACCAGGGCCCTGGCGATGGCCACCCGCTGCTGCTGGCCGCCTGACATCTCCTTGGGGCGGCGCTTTTCCATCCCCTCAAGCCCCACCTCCGCAAGCACCTGCCGGACCCGGTCCCGAACCTCGCTTCTATCCACCCCCAGGAGGGTCAGGGGAAAGCCGATGTTTTCTTCCACCGACAGCACCGGGATGAGGTTATAGGCCTGGAAGATGAAGCCGATGCTGTGCCGCCGCAGGAGCGCAAGCTGCTTTTTGGAGAGGCCCGCCACGTCCTGCCCGCCTATGCTCATGGAGCCCCCCGAGAGGGTGTCCAGGCAGCCCGTCAGGTGGAGGAAGGTAGACTTCCCGCTCCCCGAAGGCCCGGCGATGGCGGCAAATTCCCCGCCCTCGAAACTCAAATTCACCCCCCGCAGGGCGTGGACCGTCTGGCCGTTCAGGCCGTAGTCCTTCACCACGTTGACCGCTTGTACTACCGTCATGCTGTTCTCCTTCAATGTTTAGGCTCTCTTATTGTACTATTCATCTAGTACAATAATATATGTACTAGTACAATATATCAAGAGTTTTTTTAGAAAATTTGAAGAATTTTTTGAGTATCTGAGAGCGCCTAAATGGTCTTTAATTCGGAACATGGGCGCGGGGAGCCCCCCAGCGCTTCGCGCTGCCCCGCCAGGCCTGCCCGCCGGAGGCGGGCTTGCGCAAGGGATAGAGCGGAAATCCTTTTGCCGCAGGCAAAAGATTGGAGCGATAGCCCGGTCCCCGGTGCAAAGCGCCGGGGATGCGCCCCTCCTCCTCCCTCCTCCCTCCTCCCTTATCCCTACTCCCCGCTCCGCTCTTTCCGCCGCAGCTCCGCCAGCGCCTCAAGCCCGTAGATGTCGTCGGCTTCCAGATTCTCCGTGATGGAGTTGGGCACCAGCATCATGGAGTTCCCCGCCTTGAGCCCCTCGTTCAGGATGGAAAGAATCTTGAGCTTCATGGCGGGCTCGTTTTTGGCGTAGATACGCGCCGTCTCTTCGAGCTTCCGGGCTATCTCTATCTCCGCCTCCGCCAGCAGTATGCGGCTCTTCTTTTCGCGCTCCGCCTGGGCAAGCCGGGAAAGGGTATCCTGCAGGGCAGCGGGGATCTGCACATCGGTGATCTCGATGTACTGCACGGTGATGCCCCACTCGGTGGTCTGCCGGTCCACCTCCTCCTGAATTTGCTTTTCGATCAGGTCCCCCCGGGCGAGGAAGGTGGAAAGATCGTTCCGCGAAACGGCCTTCCGCATGGCCGCTTTGGAGGCAAGCACCACGGCATCCTCGTAATCTTCCACCTCCAGGGCGGCCTTCTGGGGGTCCCAGACAAGCCAGAAGGCGAAGGCGTCCACATTCACCGTAACGGAGTCGCCGGTCAGGGTTTCCTGGGCGGTAAAGTCCGTTACCCGGATGCGTATGTCTATCACCTGGGAAACCCGGTCCAGGACGGGAACGAGGAAAAAGAGCCCCGGCCCGGCGATACGCCGGAAACGCCCCAGCCTCAGCACCACGGCCCGCTGCCATTCCTCGGTCTTTTTTACCGAAGAGACCGCAAGCACCGCCAGGGCAAGCAGCGCCGAGGCTGCAAGCAGAAGCCCGCTAGCGGGCAGCCCGCTGCCGGGCCGCCCCATGCCGGGAAGGCGCCCGCCGGGAAAGCCGGCGATTCCCGCGGCCAGCCCCGAAACGGCAAGAAGCAGAAACAGAACCTTGAGGGCGGTACAATCCGTCTTGAGCCGGGGTCCGGGCAGAACTTTCACCGGCGGCTTTCCGCCCCGTCCCGCCGGCCCCTTCCTTCGCTTATTCATCAAAACCTCCTGCAATGTGCCGCTCTATCAACGGCAGCAACTCATCCCGCCCCACTCCCAGGGCCTTCATTTCCCCCATAAAGCGCTCCGTGAGCTCCCGAATCTTCCGCTCCCTGCCGTCGCCGCCGGGTTCCGGCCTCTTGTCGGAGATGTAGGTCCCGCTCCCCACCTGGGTAATCAGGATTCCCCGGATTTCCAGCTCGTTGTAGGCCTTGGCTATGGTGTTGGGGTTAGCCTTCAGGTCCACCGCCAGCGCCCGTATCGTAGGCAGCCTGTCGCCGCTCTTCACGCGCCCGGAGAGGATGGCGTACTCGATCTGCTGGATGATCTGCCGGTACACCGGAATCCCCGAAGCCGTGTCCAGGGAGAAGCTCAGCGCCGGCTCAGAAATTGTACTATTCATCTAATACAATGGTACTTGAACAGTACCATGTGTCAAGCGAAAAGCCCGGTAATTCGGAAAAAAATAATAAGGAAGGGGGCCGAGCCCCCTGCGCTCCAGCCTCCTCCCCGCTTCGCGGGTCCGGGGTCTGGCGCTACCCCCACAGCGGGGGAGCACGAAGGGCAGCCGCAGGCTGTCTACCGAGAAATTTGGCCTGCTCCGGCGCAGAAAAATTCCCCGTTTACCATAAGTACCCGCTGCCTTTAGGCGGCGGGGTGCGCCGCGGCCCCCGCAACGCCCC
>JAISQV010000257.1 GCA_031273985.1 Spirochaetaceae bacterium
GCCCAGGTTATCAAGAGCCATCACAATGTGGGCAGCCCCCTGGTGGAGGCCAAGCGCAGGGCGGGCCGGATCATCGAGCCCCTGGACCGGCTCTACAAGGACGAGGTCCGCGCCCTGGGACGGCTCCTGGGGGTGGATGAGGAGGTGGTGAACCGGCATCCCTTTCCGGGGCCGGGGCTGGCGGTACGTATTCTGGGGGAGGTAACCCGGGAAAAGTGCGACATCCTCCGGGAGGCGGACGCGCTGTTCATGGCGGAACTCAAACGGCGGCGCTCCCCGGCGGGGAGGCCCCTCTACGATGAGATTTGGCAGGCCTTCGCGGTGCTGCTCCCCATCCGCTCCGTGGGTGTCGCCGGGGATGAGCGCAAGTACGGCTGGGTCCTGGCCCTCAGGGCCATTACCAGCGCCGACGGCATGACCGCCGATGTGTACCCCTTTGAAACGCGGGACCTGTTGGAAATATCAACGCTGATCACCAACACGGTGAAGGAAATAGGCCGGGTTACCTACGATATATCGAGCAAGCCCCCGGCGACTATCGAGTGGGAGTAAGGGGGAGGAGCGCGGCCATCCCTGCCGAGGAGAATGGTTTTGCCTGGTATCGCTGGCCCTTCGCCGGACCGCCCGCATTACTTCCCCACGCAGAATTTACTGAACATCGCTTCGAGAATGTCCGCGGTGGAAACTTCCCCGGTAATCTCCCCCAGGGCGTTGATCCCGTTACGGAGGGAGGCGGCGATGATGTCGAGGGGCTCCCCCCTGGACTCGGCGGCCAGGGCCTCTTCCACCGCCCCCAGGGCCTCGTCCACCAGCTCCTTCTGCCGGAGCGTCCCCGGCGCGGCCCCGGCCTCAGCCGCCGCTCCTCCGGCAGCGGCCTCCAGCATTCCCGCCGTCACGCGGCAGAGCTCCTCCAGCCCCGCGCCGGTTTTGGCGCTGATCCCCGGCATTTGCGCAGGCAGCGCGGGTAAGGGGGCGGCGTCAATCTTGTTCCACACCGTCAGCACCGGGGCGGGGGACTGGAAGGCCCGGTCCTCATCGCCCATCCCCTCAAGGCCGTCGATCAGGTAGATAACCAGATCCGCCAGGGAAAGCAGATCCCGGCTGCGGGCCATGCCTATCCGCTCCACCGGGTCCGCCCCGGAGGAGGGGGCCCTGAGCCCCGCCGTATCCACGAGGCGCACCGGAATACCGGCTATGGAGACCCCGGCCTCTATCCAATCCCGCGTTGTGCCGGGAATCTCGGTAACAATGGAACGCTCCTCCCGGAGGAGCAGGTTGAAGAGACTCGACTTCCCCGCATTGGGGCGGCCCGCAATGACCACCAGGGCGCCTTCCTGGTAGAGCCGCTCCCGGGACCACGCGGCGGAGAGCCTGCGGAGCCGCTCCAGGGCTTCACCGGCCTCCCTCCTGCCGGGAAGCACACCCTCCCGCTCATCCTCTGCGGCGCCGTCCCCGGCCTCATCCTCGGAATAGTCCAGAAAAAGCTCCGCCCGGGCCAGAACATCCACCAACAGGGCCTGTACGGACCTGATCTCCCGCTCCAGAACCCCGGACAGCCTGCCCACGGCGTGCTCCCGGCCCGTATCGGTCCTGGCGGCGACGATCTCCATCACCGATTCGGCGCGGGTCAGGTCCAGCTTGCCGTTCATGAAGGCGCGGAACGTAAATTCCCCCGGCAGGGCTTCCCGGAAACCCGCCGCCTTGAGGGCGGCCAGCACGGCCCGTCCGGCGGCCATGCCCCCGTGACAGGACAGATCCGCCCCCTCCTCGCCGGTGTAACTCCGGGGGCGGCGGTACACCGAGACAAGAACCTCATCGATGAGGACCGGCGCCCCTTCCCCGTCCGGGGCGCGTATCCAGCCCCGCACTATCGTGCCGCCCGCCGCCGTCCCAAGCCGCTCCGGGCGGGAGAACACCCCCCGCAGCAGGTCCAGGCTCCCCTCCCCGGAGGTCCTCACCACCGTCAGGGCGCTCTGCCCCAGGGTTGTGGCGATGGCGGCGATGGGATCGGCGGAACCGTAGACGGCCTTAGCCACGGGTCCCCTCCTCTACGGTCCCGGCCAGTCCCAGAAGCGCAAACAAGCGGGGCGCCCCGGCGGCGGCAAAGATACCCATGCCGCCGCAGCGGATAAAGCGGCCCAGCCGCAGCCAGGGCGAGGCGGCGCCCCAAAGACCGCCGGTCTCAGCGGCCGCGCCGATCCCCGCAAAGAGTGAAAGCGGACCGGGGAGGAGGGATGAGAGCAGAAAGTGCAGCGCCGCCAAACCGGCCATACCCGCGAGGAAGCGGAGCAGCAGAATCGCCGGGCGGGGAAGGGGCACCCTGGCGGCGGCGGAAAAGCTCCCCCGGCTGAGCGTCAGGGCATAACCGGCGTAGAAACCCAGAAACAGCCCCCCCAGATTCTCCCCCGCGCCCGCAGCGTTGAGCAGAAAGGCCCCGGCTGCGGCGGCAAGAATCCTCCAGCGCAGCTCCGCCCCCAGGCCGAAGCCGCCCTGCCGTTTCAACAGTGCCCCCGCAGGGGCGCTCAGGAAAATGCCGGCGCAGAGCGTAAGAGCGCCGGCAAGCCATCCCCCCAGAATATCCGTGGGAAAATGCACCCCCAGGTAGAGCCGCGTGAAGGCGACGGTCAGAACAAGGAGAAGCGCGCCGGCAATCGCGGCGGGCCCCAGGCGCTTCCGGCTCCAAAACGCCAGGGCGCCCCAGAACACCAGTGAAAGCTGCGCGTGGCCCGAGGGAAAGCCGTAGGACAACTCCGGCACGAGCCCCACCGAAGGGTCCAGGTCAAAAGGCCGGGGCTGCCTGAAGGCCAGCTTAAGCAGCCCGTTAAGCCCTCCCGACAGCATAATCAGGAGCGCCAGCCTGAAGCCCCGCCTTTCGTCAACGCACCAAAAGATAAAAAGCAGCGCGGCGGCGTAAAAAGCCCCGCTCCCCAGCTCCGTCAGCCCCCGCATCACGGCAGTCAGGGCCGGACTCTCAAGGCGCTGCACAAAACGAACCGCCTCAAGGCCCCAGGACAAAAGCCCCGCCATGCCCTGCGCCTCCGCCGGAGCCAGCACCGCTCTTACCTCTTCCATGCCGAAAGGGTACCCTCCCCGCCGGGGGGAATCAAGGGCGGAGCCCCAGGGGGCCTTGAATCATTGCAGGCGAAGGTCTCTGTCAGTTAGAAATTATCGTAGAAGACGCTCCGTGTACGGCGGACCAACTGCTCCCGCTCCACTTCCGGGTCTTCCGCCCTTTGCCAGAGTATCTGGTCCAGGCGGCTTCTGAATTCGGTCTGATCAAAGCTGAGAAGTATCAGCAGCAAGTAAGACTCCCGCTCTTCGGCGCCTGGTTCCCCGGCAAAACTTCTGAGGAGCCAGAAATCCCCCTCCCGGCGGGCCCCAACCCAGGGAGCATCCGCCAGGGCGCGGACAACCTCCTCCTGGTAACGGCTAAAACCCGCGCCGGGCTGATCCCCGCCAAGGACGGTGAGGCGGCGCTGTACCCGGAGGGCCGCCAGTTGGGGAAAATCCAGGGGAGCGTCGAAATCGCGGAGCCGCTGCTCCAGGGCGGAAAGGCTCACTCCTTCGGCTTCACTCACAAAGACATAACGCCCCGCAAATTCGGGCATCGCCTCTACCGAAGGGCTGCCGTCCTGAAGATAGCGCGTTACCCATTCGGGAAGGCCCCCGGAACCGGTCTTTTCATGTTCGATAATCTCCCAAACCTCTTCTTTCGGCATGACCGTAAGGGGGATGTTCTGCGGAATGTGCTGAGGCGGAGAGACGCAGGCCCCGGCGGTAAGCGCCGCACAAAGCAGGATTCCCCGGCGGAGTATCCCGCCGGGCTTCGGCGCGATTCGATGAGGGGAATACACCGCACCGCCGGTTTAGGGAAGGAGGATCAGGGAAAATTCATCGAGGATAAAAACCGGACCGGAGGCTTCAGGCTCCTCCGCCATGAGGGGCGCCTCCGCTTCGAAGCTTGCCGCCAGGGGAGGCTCCGGCCCGGAAAGCGCTGCCTCCCCAGGTCCGGCGTCGCCCTCAAGATCGGCGGGAACAAACGTAACGGCGGGAACAAGCGCAGTGGCGGATACAGGCGCGGCAGCAAGGGTATCCCCGCCCATGCGGAGGGAACCTTGTTTCCCCAGCCTGCCGGGAATATGCGGAATCTCACCGGCCTCCGGCGCTTCCTCGCCGGGCAGGCTCAGGGCTATCCCCAAACCGTCGGCATCCGGCGTCAGATCGAGGGCCGCCTTTACCAGGCCCGCCGCCTCATCGGTAATACCCGTGGAAAGCCGGGCGCTCCCCGTGTCCGGCCCGGCGGACCAGTTCAGGATGATCGCTCCTTCAGCGTAGGCAAAGTCCAACTCGATTTTCTCCGGGCCGGGATCGCCGTCAAGCGGAAGGACCGCGTGAAAGATCCGCCCGTCCCGCAGGGGCACCAGCGAAATGAGGAATCGCAGGGTTTTATCGCTTTTCCCGGCTGGAACAGGGGGAAGCGTCAGCGTGTAGCCCCGCTCAGAGCCCAGGGCCAAACCGTAGAGCCGGTTCCAGGGCAGCCAGAGATCCTCTCCATCCCCCTCGGCTTTCATTTCCTGCTCCGGAGACAGAGAATCGGCAAGGTTTCCCTCCAGGCGGTAGCGGGCCAGCGTTAGCGGCCCCTCCTCCCCGGTTTCTTCGGCCTTTCCGTACCTTATGGAAACCGGCAGGGACAGCTCCTTCACGTATCCATTGGGGCCCTGCTCCCCGTCACGCGGATCGTAGGGGAAAAATTCCGCCCTCAGGGTCTGAAAGCCCGTCTGTTCCGGCGTCTTCCACAGAAGACGGCTAAACCGGCCGGAAACGGGCATCTCGCTTACCTTGCCCTTCCCATTGTACCAGACCAGCCAGGGTTCCAGCCGGGGATCGGCGCTCACCTGGGCTTCAAGCAGTACTGTAACATTCGGGGGAATGATCGAGGAATCCTCCCCCTCGGGCCGGTAGTAGTGGAGTTCCTCCAGGGCAAAATCAGCGTCCCCCAGAAAAAACACGGGCTTTTCTGTACGGTGAAGCGTTTCGTGCAGGCCCAGCACCCTGAAAACCAGGGTATAGCGGCCTATCTCCAGGTCTTCAGGGAGGATCATCGCCGGAAGGCGGCCCTCAAACCGGGAAACATAGACCACCGTTTCCGGGAAAAACGCCGTGTCCGCCGGGGATACCGCCTGCGGCGCCCCGATCCCGGTCGTTAGAGCCGCCGCCCCGGTGACAGCCTGATCCCCGGTTTCCTTGAGGGCATAGCGGACCCTTTCGCCTACAGGAACCCCGCCGGAGGTTTGAAGATAGAGCAAAAGCCCGGCTATGTCCGGGTCATCAGCCACAGAATTGACGAAGTAGGGTTGAATCTCGCTGCCGGTCCTGGCGATTCCGCAGTCTTCAACGGAGCTGCCGTCAATAAAGGCGCTCACCCGGTACGTTACGGTGGAAGGCAACAATGCTCCCATCTGCCTGCAGCCAGAGAAAAAGAGGAGTATCAGCACCGGCAAAAAGCTCATTTTTCGCACATAACTACCCAATATGAAAGTATAGTCTCAAATTTTCTGATCCACAAGATCAGGAAACAGGGCCAAACATGGAAGCCGGAAAGGGGGCGCATCCCCGGCGCAAAGCGCCGGGGACCGGGCTATCGCTCCAATCTTTTGCCTGCGGCAAAAGGATTTCCGCTCTATCCCTTGCGCGAAGACGGCTGAAGCCGCAAAGCGGC